>CAZHBM010000105.1:0-10483 GCA_964529945.1 uncultured Anaerolineales bacterium
CCAACCTGTCCTACTTCCCCTGAATCCCGGCGCCGTCCGCTCATCCGGTTCGATCCACCTCAAGCACAGCCAAAGATCGAGTAGTCATCCAGACCATGATTATTACGGCCTTCGACACAGGTTAATATTTCGCTGTTGCCGCCCGTTCGCGCTTCAAAGACTGCGTCAATCAACCTGCAAAGCGGGAGATCGTTCATGCGCGACAAACTTCAGACAGTCATTGTGGGGTTCGTACTGGCACTATCGGCCGTGCTCGTCACGTCGTTGCTACTCGACCGTGCCCTGGGGTTGTTTGGTTTCCCCAGCGAGTACGTTCAGGTGACTCATCCACCCGACTATGACGTCATCCGGCACAATCTGGAATTCACCTACGAGTTCAAAACCAACAGCCAGGGTATCCCCTACCGCGAAGTGTCCCTCGACAAGCCTTCCTCCACCCTGCGTTTCGCGGTGGTGGGCGATTCCTTTACCGAAGGCTACGGTGTGGAACAAAGCCAGCGGTTCACCGACCAGTTGGAAATGCTGCTCAGCACCCCGGAACGGCCGGTACAGTTCATCAACTGCGGCCTATCAGGTACCACGCCGATGGAATACGCCCGCATCCTGTTTCAGGTATGCTACAATTATCACCCGGACGGGGTCATCATCGCCCTATACCCCAACGACGTGTCGGAGATCGACCGCAGTGCCACCGTAGCCGATATCGACAACTGGCACGCACGCGGGCGTAGCCGCATCAAATCCCTGGTACACGCCCTATGGCCGCACATCTATACCGAAGTCAAGCGGCTGTCGGCTTCTAACCTCTTCCTCGAAGAGGGTGCCGGCGACCTGGTGGCCAAGGTGACCGCCGAGGCCCGAGCGCGCGGCATCCCTGAGTCCGACATTCAGGCCTGGCAGGCCCGCCTGCGACCCGAATGGGTAGCCGCCGCCAACAAGGGCGAGTTCAACGCCGCATTGCTGTCATACGGCCTGCTCCGGCCTTATCACTGGACTGAATCCCTGGATATCGACAATGCCGACGCCGAGGCTAAGTACCAGGTTATGCTGTCGTTGGTGCAGGAAATCATCCGTCGTAGCCAGGAACGTGGATTGTGGGTCGGCGTAGTGCTGCTCCCGGCACCGGTGCAGGTATCACCGGATTTTGGCATCGCCTGGAAGGAGTCGGGTGTCGAGGTGCGCCCCGAGTGGGTGAGTGGAGAGACAGAACTCGAGCGTCGGCTCTCCGTCTGGAGCCAGCAGCAGGGGGTGCCCTTCCTGAACCTGGCGCCGACTTTCCGCCAGGCGGTCAGTGAAACGCCCGGCCTTGTCACCCATTATCCAATCGACGGCCACTTCACGGCCGAAGGTCACCGGCTGGCAGCCGAAACTATCGCCGCCTGGCTGCACAACTCGTTCGACCTGCCGGCGCAATAGTCACACGAACTGAACGTGTCAGCCGGCCCGTAGTCGCAACAATCGCGCCATCTCTCGCGCCAATTCAGGCGCCCGCCCAACGTATCCACCGGCGTCCAACAGCACCTTGATCCGTTCCGGCGACAGGTAGGCCGTCAGCCGTTCGTCCGCCGTCAAAAGCTGCGCCAGCGGATTGGCCTGTCTCTGGCGCAGCGCCTCCCAGGCAGTCATACTGTGCTCGCGGATCACCTCGTGTTGGACCTGCCGGTCGGCGCCGGCCTTGACCAACTCCATCAGCAGCCGCTCACTGGCGGCGAATACGCCGTAAGCCTGCAGCGTGGCCTCTATAGCCCGCTCATCCACGCGCAAACCTTCCACCAAGCGCAAACCTCGTTGTAGCATCTCGTCCACTGCCAGAAAAGCTTGGGGCAGGATGACCCGCCGGTTGGCCGAATCATCCAGTGTGCGTTCCAACAGGCTGTGAGCGGCGTTGTCCCAGGCCACGCGCGGCAGTGCCGCCACCAGCCGGCCCAGGCTGTCTATATTCTCGGCATGAATCGGGTTGCGCTTGAAAGGCATGGCGCTCGAGCCCACCTGCCGCCGGCCAAACGGTTCGGCCCACTCGCCCAGCACCGGCGACTGCAGTAGACGCAGATCGAAGGCGAACTTGTACAGGCTACCGGCCAGGCCGGCCAGTGCATTGAGTACCAGCCAATCCTGTTTGCGCGGGTAGGTTTGCGTAGCCACCAGTCCGTAAGGCAGTTCCAACGCCGACATCACCCGTCGCTCCAGCTCGGCCGCTGCTTCATCGTCGCCCACGAGTTGTACGTAGGACGCCGCCGTGCCCACCGCTCCTTTCAGACCTTTGCCGCGTAACTGCATCCGCACGTCCAACGTTTCCTGGAAATCGGTCAGCAAGTCCTGGCCCAACTGGGCCAGGAGATAGCCCACCGTCGTCGGCTCGGCCGGCTGGAGGTGGGTATAGGCCATACACGACCTCTCCTCCCAGCGTTCCACCTGATCTGCCAGCGCCTGCATCAGCCGTTGCTGGGCTTCCAGAACCAGGTCCAACGCGGCCCGCAAGCGCAGTACCTCGGCATTGTCCTCAATGTCCATCGATGTGGCGCCCAGATGTAGCACTGCACCACCCAACGGGCATTGCTCGGCGAAGGTCTTCAGCTCGGCCATCAGGTCATGGGACAGTTCAGCTTCCAGCTCGAGGGCGCGCGATATGTCCACCTGGTCGACGTGAGCGCGGATTTCAGCCAGTTGGTCACTGTCCACCAACCCAAAGCTGAATTGTGCTTCGGCTAATGCCAGCCACACCCCGCGCCATAGGCGTCGTTTGTGTTCTTCGCTCCAGATGCGGCGCATCGCCTGGCTGCCATAACGCCAAGAAAATGGCGAGGTGTAACTTTGGTACAAATTTTCTTGTCGACTCATAGGTTATCCGGCTCCTACTGTTTGCGGCAACCGATCCCTGTTGTTGGCCGTCCGCCGGCCATCCGGCTGCTCCCGCAGGTGGCAACTTGTCTTGTTTCCAGGAAACTGATAGAATTTGTGGGCGCAGCATACCACAGCCGACCACGAGGGTCAACGCCTGCCCACCGACCTCGGGACAGCGCCGTTTCGTTTCCGCTGCTGTCCCCGTCTCATGCGGATAGAGGTTTTTTATGTCATCCGTTCACGACAAGATAACAGCCGTTCAGGACTATCAACGCCTGCGCGAGCGCGCAATTTTGCAGGAAATCGTCTCCCGCCTGACCAATAACGACATCGGCCTCCTCTCCTATGAAGACGTGCGCAATAAGCTACACGTTCAAGAGCTCGGTGAGCGCGGATTAAAAGACATTCCCCTGGACAAAATTGTGGGCAGCGTGGGCCGTTATCGTGACTTCACCCGCAATTTCCTGCCGCGGGGTGGCGCCAGCCAGCGCCGTTGGGTAGACGTAAAGACCCTGGCCACCGGCTCGCTTGGCTTCCCACCCATTGAGGTCTACCAGGTGGGCGACGTCTATTTCATTAAGGACGGCAACCATCGCGTTTCAGTCGCCAAGGAGATGGGTTGGAAATCGATACCCGCCTTCGTGATCGCCTGCGAAACCCCGGTCAACGTGGAAGCCGGCGTGACGCCAGCCGACATCATTGAAAAGCAGGAGGAGGCCGATTTTGCCCGCCTGACCAACCTTAACAAGGTCCGGCCCAAAAACGACATTCATTTCACTTTGCCTGGCGGCTACACCGATCTACTGGCCCACATTGCGGCTCACCAGTACTTCATGGAACAGGCTGAAGGGGCGCCGGTTGAATGGGAGCGAGCCGTTGCCAGTTGGTACGACAGTGTCTACCTGCCGCTGACACACGTGATTCAGGAACACAACCTGCTTCAGGAATTCCCCCACCGTACCCTGGCCGACATTTACGTTTGGATTGTGCGCCACGAACTGGATCTGCGCCAGGCCTGCCAGGTCTCCGACGTGGACGACACTGCGGTGGTCGAAGATTTTGCGTCTCTCTACAGTGAAAGACCCCTGTGGGCGCTGGTCAAAGGCGCCCAACGACTGTACCGTTTTGTGACGGGCCGCATCCTGGGCAGGAAGCCGCCTGTTTGTGAGATATGACGGTTGCTGATTATCGCAGAAGGAAGGACTGGTTGATATGGCATCGCGAGACAAGTATTCCCGAGCTCACGTCTTTGTATCCGGCCGGGTACAGGGTGTCAGCTTTCGCTGGTATGCTCAGCGCCAGGCCCAATCGCTGGGAGTAACCGGCTGGGTGACCAACCTGTTTGACGGTCGCGTAGAAGCCGTATTTGAAGGCGACAAAGCCGACGTCGAACGGATGGTCAACTGGTGCTTCTCCGGACCACCAATGGCCCACATCGAGGACGTCAAGGTCGAATGGGACGTTGCCACCGGGCAATTCAAATCCTTCCGAGTCAAATGACCCCATCCCTACCGGCCCGCTTCGCCGCCAGTAGGTTGGCTATCTAAAGGAGCACAACGCTCAAATGGCAGACATCGTACGGTCTGACGACAAGAAGAAGATACTCATTCTGACTGCCGATGCCGGCTCCGGTCATCGCAGCGCCTCAATAGCGATCCAAACGGCCCTGGAGGAAAGCTACGGTGATTCCTGCCAGGTAGATATCGTCAATCCGCTGCAGGAATCCCGCTCTCCGGCCATTCTGCATGCCTTAACCGAGGACCGCTATGACGACCTGGTGCAAAACGATCCCGGCCTCTACGAATTGAGCTACCGTCTCAGCGATTCGATTGCCACGGCCTCTATCTTGGAGCAAGTCTTGTCGATCCTGCTCTATGAAGCGATGAAGCAGGTCATTCGCGTTCACACGCCCGACGTGGCCGTCTGTACCCACCCGCTTTATCTGGAATCGCTGAACTTCGCTCTGGACCGGTTGGGCCAGTCACTTCCGCGTGTTACCGTCGTCACCGATTTGGTCACAGTGCACACCCTGTGGTTCAATCCGCGCACCGACCTGTGCCTGGTGCCCACGTCTGCCGCGCGCAAAAAAGCCGTGCGCAGCGGCGTCCGTCACGACCGCATCCGCGTTACAGGTCTGCCCGTCCACCCGCGCTTCGGCGCCGAGAGCCGACCCAAAGAGGAACTCCGCCGGGAGCTCGGTTGGCAGGTTGGGATGCCGACTGCCCTGATTGTCGGCGGTACCCGGGTCAAACAGGTCGCCGAAATTGCCGCTGCCATTGACCGGGCCGGCCTCAACTTCCAGTTGGCAGTCGTCGCCGGCGCCGATGAGGATCTTTATGATCGCCTATCGGCCCAGGAATGGCTTGGACCGGCTCACGTTTACGGTTTTGCCAACAACATGCCGGCTCTGATCCGCGCCAGCGATGTAGTCATCACCAAGGCCGGCGGCCTGATCGTCAGTGAGACGCTCGCCTGCCGCCGCCCCATCATTTTTAGTAGTGCCCTGCCCGGTCAGGAGAGCGGCAACGTCGACTACGTGACCGACGGTGGGGCCGGAGACTGGGCGCCCACGCCGGATGCGGTTCTGGAAACCCTGCAAACGTGGTTCTTGCCCGATGACAACCTGGCCCGCAAGCGCACCCGCCACGCCGAAAAACTGGCCAAGCCTGAAGCCGCCGGGACAGCAGCCAAACTCATCTGGGAACAAGCACTCAACGGCAGCCAACGTCGCCGCCAGCGCCTCAGCCTGCGCAGCGCAGCAGCACTGCCCCTCAAGGCCAGCGCCCAGGTGTCACGCGGCATCGACAAGCTGGAACAGGAAGTACGCGAAGCGACCGACGCCGAGATGGCCCGCCTGGCCAACTGGTGCATCAGCCAGATCGATACGATCACCGAACTGGAAAATGTGGAGACCTCTATCCGCCGGCGGATGCGCAAGGTCGGCCCCCGCTAGTCGCACCGGCAGCCTGATCTCTCTATGGGAGGTAACCGATCAAATGGAACTGAAGACCGTTCTTATCGACAAACCAGAAGCGATCAATTTTATCCTCGGCCAAAGCCACTTCATTAAGACAGTGGAGGATTTGCACGAGGCGCTGGTAACTGCAGTGCCTGGCATCAAGTTTGGCCTGGCCTTCTGCGAGGCCTCCGGCGCCTGCCTGGTACGTTGGTCGGGCACCGACGAAGCGATGACAGAGCTGGCGCGCAAAAACGCAATGGCTCTTTCAGCCGGGCACTGTTTCCTCATCTTCCTGGGTGAAGGCTTTTTCCCGGTCAACGTGGTCAATACGGTCAAAATGGTGCCCGAAGTATGCCGCATCTTTTGCGCCACTGCCAACCCAACCCAGGTAATCCTGGCCGAGACCGATCAGGGTCGCGCCATCCTGGGCGTCGTAGATGGTCTGCCCCCAAAGGGCATTGAGGACCAGGAAGGCATCGCCTGGCGAACCGGGTTCCTGCGCCAGATCGGTTACAAGCTGGGTAGTTGAAGCACGGCCAACCCACCGAATTGGTGGTAGTCAGTTCCCGATCGTGTTGCCCCGGACCTTTGTCTCCCTTCCCACCCTGACAATGTCCTGGTATGCTGTTAGCTGAGGTTGGTAAGCATCGATATCCGGCCACAAAGCGGCATGTGCGGAGGGAGGTTCGTGCACTCACTGTCAGGTGTTAAGGCTGTAGGGCTGTGTCAGGCGGTCCTGTTGACACTCCTGATCGCCGCCGGCCTGGCGGCGGCCCCGGCTCACGCTCAGGACGACCCGCCTGCCATTACCTACACCCTTTACCTGCCCCTGCTATACGCGTCGCCCGCCAGCGGCCTGGTTATCGACCATACTTGCACCGATATAAGCCAGATACCGGATTATTGGCTGGCCGAGGCCGGCGAACTGACCTTCCATTTCGCTCACACATCGCACGGCTCACAAATCATTTCCGGCCTGGAAAAGTTGGCCGAACTCGACAGTCGCTACGCTGTGAGTATACGCGCCGCAGATCCACCTGCCCTGCCCGGCGGCAGCGGTCTTCGTATTTACGATGGCAACAATTACGCCGGCGACAACTACATCACACCCGAAATGTTCTGGGAAACGGCCGACGGCCGCAGCCACACCCGCTCGGTGGCCGATACGGACCTGTTCGACTATTCGATGTGGGCCTGGTGCGGCCAATTGTCGACCTATGCCGGGGCCCAGGTCGATCTGTATGCCGGCACGTTGGATCAGTTGGAGTCCCAATATCCCGAGATGCGCTTCGTTTACATGACCGGTCACGCCGACGGCGACGGCGGCAGCAGCCTGCTGGCTAACAACCAGCTGATCAAAGATTATGTCAACTCTAATGACCAAGCGCTGTTCGATTTCTGGGATATTGACAGTTACGATCCGAGCGGTACCTACCACGATAGCAACGGGGATGGTCAGTGTTTGTGGTGTGATACGTGGTGCCAGGCTCATCCGGCCGATTGCACCGACCTGCCCGACAGTTGCGCCCACTCCGAAGGTACCCAGGCGCAGAAGCTTACCTGCAAGTTAAAGGCCCAGGCCTTCTGGTGGATGCTGGCCCGCCTGGCCGGCTGGCCCGGGCCATCCTAGAAAGACCGCCGCGACAACCTTGCGCCCCGGTGATTGTGGAACGGCTAGTCCAGCGGCATTTTTTCCAGCCACCACAGGGCGTAGAGCGCCCCCACAAAGACGACTCCGCCCAGGGCATAGGCCTCCAACAACGTCGCCTGGGCGACGAAATTGGCCACCATACCCAGCCCGCCGGCCACCAGGTAAAGGGTCAACACCGCCTCGCGTTGCGTATAACCCAGCCGCACCAGCCGGTGCGAAACGTGATCCTTACCCGGCGTCACCGGGTGCAAGCCACGCCGCAGGCGCGAAAGAACCACCAACGTGGTGTCGAAAATGGGCAATCCCAACACCAGCACCGGCACCATCCAGGTCACCGAAATGGTATTGGTGGGAAAGCGCAGCTTGATACCCAGCGCCGCCAACAAAAAGCCCAGGAACAGGCTGCCGGTATCGCCCATAAATATACTGGCCGGGTTGAAGTTGTACACCAAGAAACCGATACTGGCCCCCAGCAGCGCCGCCGCCAACCCGCCCACCAGATACTGCCCGCTTTGTACCGCCATCAACAGGAAGAAACTGGAGGCAATGGCGGTGATGCCGCTTGACAGGCCGTCCATGTTGTCCAGGAAGTTGATGGCGTTGGTCAACCCCACCACCCAAAGGATGGTCACCGCCCAGTTGATCCACTGGAAGGAGAACAGCCGCACTTGCACCCCGGTGGCGATCAGGATAAGCGCCGCCACAATCTGGCCGGTCAGCTTGATCGCCGGATGCATACCCCAACGGTCGTCCCACACTCCCAGCAGCGATACCCAGGCCGCTCCGACCAGGATACTTACCAACTGGTTGACCCGAAAACGGTCCTCGAAGATCAGAACCGCCGCAATAACCGCCGCCACCATGGCAATGCCGCCAAAGCGTGGCGTTGGCACCCGGTGCACTTTGCGCGCATTCGGCTGATCGATGATTCCCCAGTGCAGCGACAGGCGCCGTACCAACGGCACCGCGCCCACAACGATCAGCAACGCGCTGGCGGTGATCAGCAGCAGCGTCGACACTAGCCGCCCGCCTCCAACTGGGTCACCAACTGCTCCAGTGCCGGCTGCGCCTCCTCGGGCGCCAGCGACAACGCCAGCCGCGCCTCAACCAACGCCGGCTCCGGCTGGCCCAATTGGCTGTACAGCAGTGCCAACTGCTGGTGCACGGCATAATCATCTGGTGTCAGTTCGGCCAACGCCAGGAAGGCGTCCAGTGCTGCCTGTGGTTGCTGCTGGTGCAGGTAGGCGTTGCCTAACGCGGCGTGCGCCTGGGCCAGCCCCGGATCAGCGTTGATGGCCTGCTGGTAAGCGTTGATGGCCTCATCCCAACGATCGGCCGCCTCATACAAAGTCCCCACCAACAGGTAGCTCGGCCCCAATTCCTGGTCCGGTGTCACCGCCAGCATCTGATTCGCCTGCTGGAGCGCCAAATCCGTCTGGCCGCTGTCACGATACAGCAGCACCAGGTTGCGGTGGCTGATATAATCGTTGGGGTTCAGCTCGATCACCCTCTGGTTTTCGCGGATAGCATCTTCCAACCGCCCCAGGCGGGCATAGACATAGCCCAGATTGCTATGTATCTGGGTGTTGTTCTCTTCTTGGGCGACCAACTGCTCGTAAAGCTGCGCCGCCCGCTCGAAGTCTTCCGTCGCCAGATATTCACCGGCCAGTTCGGCCACCGTTTGCAGGTTGGTGTCGCCCGCCTGCAGCGCACTTTCGTAGGCCGCAATCGCCTTGGCGTGATCGCCCATTCGGGCGTAAATGTGGCCCAACGTACGCAGCGCCAGCGGTTTCTGCTTGGGCTTTTCTTCCGCCACCTGCATATAGGCCTGGATGATGTCATCCATCCGTCCATAGGCGCTATAGAAGTCCAGCCGCTGGTCCAGTCCGGCATCGGCGAAGATGGCCGGCGACATCATAATCGCCTTGCGATGGGCCTCCGCCGCTTGGTCCGGTTGCCCCAACGCCCCGTATGTGTCGCCCAATAGCATCTGCGTCTGGTCAAATTCGGGGTCGAGCGCCGCCGACGCTTGCAGCGCCGTCAGCGCCTGGTCATAATCTCCCAAAACGTAATATGTCTGCGCCAGTAAGTTGTAGTACAGGACATTTTGTGGTGCCAGGTGTGTGGCCCGCTCGAAGTAGTCCAACGCTTTCTCAAAGCGTACTTTTTGCTCTGGATCGTCGGCCGACGTCATCTGGGCCCACGTCAGGTAGTAGCGCCCCATGTTGCCCGTATTATCCGGGTTGTAGATGTTGATCTGGCGCGCCTTGAGCGCAATCTGCTCACCGTCCACCCACGCCTGTGCGCGCTGATCGGCCGGAACACGCCCATCCTGCGCCTTCATCTGGTAATCCAGCGCCAGCATCAAATAATAGAAGTCCTCGTCCGGGTCGAGCTGGATGCTCTGTTTGTGCAAGTCGATAGCCACGTCGTATTGCTGTTGCGCCCGGTACTGGTCACCTTGCTTGAGCAACATGTCGGCCCGCACGACGTCAATGTTCTTGTAGACAATCGCCAGGCTGACGGCCGCCACCATCACCGGGTACAGCCACCAGTTGGCCTTACGCCAGGTTAGCTGGCGTCCGAACAACGGCACCGCCAACATGGCCGCCATCAGCAGCAACAACAGCACCACGAAACCGTAGAAGATGAACAGCGCCCCAGTCACCACCTGCGCGCCCTGCAACATCGCCTGCACCTGGTCGCTGGTAGCGATGCGTGGCCGCAGCTGCCAGCGGTGGATCAGCAGGTAGAACAGCGGATAGCCCAAAGAAGTGACACCGAACAGCAGCGCCGCCCGCCCCCAGGCCACGGGCGTCTTCCAGGCACCGCGCCGCACCATCACCTCACCCAGCCCAATCGCCAGCCCCACCAACCAGGTGATGCCAAACATCCACAACAGGCTGAAATTGCCCCGGCTGGCGTCGAATTGGTTGGTGATGAAATCAAAAATCATCGTCACCAGGATCAAGGCCACTGTCAGCCCAAAAACACCTAGCCACGTCTCCCAATCCTCAGGCACGCTGGCCTGC
>CAZHBM010000106.1:0-10459 GCA_964529945.1 uncultured Anaerolineales bacterium
GACCCACCGGCTACCAATACGCCGACATCCACACCCACCAATCAGCCACCTAAGCCTAAGGTAGGTTATACCCCGGTAGCAGAGTCGGAATCGGCGCCGCAAATCGTGTACTATAGTCCTCGGGCAGCATCCGATTTGCCACTGGATACCGGCATTCAACTTGTATTCGACCGGCCGATGGACCGCCAGTCGGTTGCCGACGCCTTTAGCATCAGCCCTCAAGTGCCAGGTGACATCACCTGGTCGGACGATTTGACGGCCCAATTCGCCCCTAGCGGCAAGCTGGCGCGGGGCCAGACCTACGACGTCGTCGTTGACCAACGCGCCCAATCGTTCGCGGGGGTGCCGCTGATCGAGCCGTTCAGCATGCGCCTGCAGACGATAGGCTTTCTCGAAGTCAGCCAGGCCATCCCGGCCGACGGTACCATAGACGTCGACCCCCTTGGCACCAAATTGACCGTTATTTTCAATCGTCCGGTCGTTCCCCTGACCCTGATTGCCGACCTGAAGTCTCTGCCACAGCCGTTGACGATTTCCCCAGCCGTTAAGGGACGCGGGGAATGGTTGAATACGTCTATCTACACGTTCACTCCCGATGAACCCCTGGCCGGGGGAACAACCTATCAGATCACGGTCAACAAGGGACTGGAGGACACCAATGGTGGTGTGCTGGCCCAAGATTTCACCTGGTCGTTTCGCACCTTGCCACCGGCTGTCGTGGGAATAGCCCCTGAAGACGGGGCCGACCTGGTCAGCATCGAGTCCCCGGTTCGGGTCGCCTTCAACATGCCCGTCGATCTTTCATCCGCCGGAGATGCCTTCACCCTAGGAGCCGGTCGCCAACAGGTCGACGGCCGATTTGGTATTGACGGCAGCTCTCTCGTGTTCACGCCCACCCGGCGGCTAGATTTCGACACCACTTATCAGGTGGACGTGGCGGCTGGCGTTCTGGCGGCGGCGGGTGGCGATACCGGTATGCTGGAAGCCTTTCGCTCGACCTTCACCACCGTTCCCTTGCCGGCCATCGTGGACACCGACCCCAAGAATCGGGAACGAGAAGCGCCTCCCAACACCGGTTTCACCATTTATTTCAACGCGCCCATCAATCCGATGACGGTGTTGCCACATCTTGACCTGGGAGCCAACGTGGACCGCACCCAGGTATATACTTACTACAACAGCTGGAACCAATCGCTGACGGTAAACTTCGGCGCCAGGCCGTCCACCGACTATTCTTTCTCCATCTCGCCCGGCATCGAGGACGTTTACGGCAACAGAATTGAGCGCGGCCGGGATGTCAGCTTCCGGACTGCAGCTCTCTCGCCCGATTTTCGTCTGCGTACCCCCGAATATGTGGCCACCTACGACGCCGATCTGCCGGCACGTGTTTTCGTGGCCTATGTAAATCTGGCCGATATTGACTTCCGGTTGTATCAACTGCCCGAGAAAATGGTGACTCAACGTTATTGGGATTGGGAGAACGAGCCGCCACCGCCGTCGGGTCTGCTGCGTAAGTGGCGCCAGACCCTCGAGGCGCCGCTCAACGAGCGTAGCTATGCGGCCATAGATCTGGTCGAAGGCGGAGGTGGCCTGCCGCCTGGGCTATACCTGCTGGAGGCTGAATCACGCCATATGATACGCAACAACCGGCGACAGATTCAGCGCCACGTGCTGGTGGTTTCCGATTACAACCTGACCCTCAAGGATGGTTCCGGGGATGCCTTGGTGTGGGCCACCCGGCTCAGCAGTGGTAAGCCGGCTACTGATATCTCCATCCAATTGCTCGACGTTGACGACGGCACGGTGGTTGGCACAGGTGTCACCGACGCCGACGGCCTGATTACCTTCGACCTGACGCCCACCCGCCGTAGCCGGCTGGTGGCTTTGTCCACCGCGCCTTTCGCCGCCGTGAGTGCCGACTGGGCACGCGGCACGCAATCCTGGGACTTCGGATTGCCGTCCAGCTACGACTGGCAGGCAGTGCGCATTTACACCTATTCCGACCGGCCTATTTACCGCCCTGGCCAGGCCGTTCACTTCAAAGGCATCGTCCGGCTGGAAGACGACGCCAGCTACACCACGCCCGACGGTGGCTACGTCGACATTAGCGTGCGCGATAGCACCGGCGAATTGGTTTTTGAAGACACCTTGCCTCTCGATGAGCAGGGGACCTTCAACGCCAGCCTCGATCTGGATGCCAACGCCCCACTGGGATCGTATTCCATCAGCGCTGTGTTCAATGGCCGCAGCGGCGGCAGTAGCTTCCAGGTTGCCGCCTACCGGCCGCCGGAGTTCCAGGTCCAGGTATCTCCGGCGCTGTCACAAACGGCCTTGGGTCAACCTGTTGTCGCCAGCGTTGACGTCACCTACTTCTTTGGCGGTCCGGTGGTCGGCGCGCCCGTTGAGTGGAACGTGGTTGCCGACAATTATTATTTCCAGCCTCCATGGGGCGGAGGATACACCTTCAGCCTAAACGACAATCCTTGGATATGCTTCGACTGCTGGTGGCGCGAGCCGCCCCCGCCGACGCCGGTAGCCACCGGTTCGGGTCAAACAGATGAAAACGGCCAACTGACCATCACCTTGCCGCAACCGCTCAGCGACGACACCGGCCAACCCTTCGAACGCAGTGTGCGCCTCACTATTGAAGCCACCGCCACCGGCCCGGACAATCAAGTCATCGCCGGCCGGCAAGAGGTCATCGTTCACCAAGGGGAGCTGTACGTCGGGTTGCGCGCCGGCCGCAATATCGGTCAGGCCGAAGAGCCATTCCCGGTCGATCTGGTCGCCGTAGACTGGCAAGGCGAGCGCCTTGCGGCCGTTGATGTGACTGTAGACATTTTCCGGCGCGAGTGGAAAAACCGTTTCGTAACCGACGAAGCGGGCGGCGGGCGGTGGGAAACCGAGACCGAGGATATTCCCGTCGATTCGATAGACGTGACCACCGATGACCGGGGCGAGGCCAACGTCAGTTTCATGCCGCCTCAAGCCGGCACCTATTACATAGTCGCACGCAGCCAGGACCAGGCCGGTCGTCCGGTAGCCAGCAGCATTTTTGTCTGGGCCACCGGTCCGCAGGAGGTATCCTGGCGCCGGGAAAACAACGACCGCATCAACCTGATCGCCGACAAGAGCAGCTATCGCCCGGGAGAGGTAGCCAACATCCTTATCCCAACCCCGTTCCAGACGCCGCACTTTGCCCTGCTAACCGTCGAGCGAAATCACATCTTGCACCAAGAAGTTCTACAACTGCGGAGCAGCAGCACAGTCTACCACTTGCCTATCGAGGAAGCCGATCTGCCCAACATTTACGTCTCGGTCGTGCTCATCAAGGGCACCCAAGCCGATGGCAAAGCGGCCGAATACAAGGTCGGCCTGCTGCCGCTGGACGTGGCCGTCGACTCTCAGACCCTATCCGTCTCGGTCGAGGCCTCGCCCGCCCAGGCGCAGCCCGGCGAAACGGTCGACTACCGCCTTCAGGTTAGCGACAGCCAGGGCAAACCGGTCCAGGCCGAACTTTCGGTCGATCTGGTGGACAAGGCGGTGCTGAGCCTGTCGCCCCGGCCGGCAGACGCTATCAAAGAGGCATTCTATGGCCGTCGCGGACTGGGCATCGAGACAGCCAACGGCCTGGCTATCTCTGCCAATCGTATTTTGCAGCAGGTGGAGGAGGATTTGGGCCTGGTCGAGAAAGAAGTGGCCTTTGACTCCGCGCTGGAACGTGGCGCAGCAATGGGCACCGCTGCGCCACAGATGGCGGAAGCTGCAGCCCCCGCCCCGGCAGAAGCGCCGGCGGCCGAAGCCGGCATTCCCGTCCGCCAGCAGTTCGCCGACACCGCTTTTTGGGACCCGATAGTGGTGACCAATGAGCGCGGTCAGGCCGAAGTGAGCGTCACTCTGCCCGACAATCTGACGACCTGGGTGTTGCGCGGCGTGGCCGTAAACCGGCAGACGCAGGTCGGCGAAGGTGGTGATGAACTTATTGCTACCAAACCGCTCCTGATTCGCCCAATCACCCCTCGCTTCCTGGTACGCCAGGACCGGGTGATGTTAGGTGCCGCCGTCAGCAACAACTCCGGCCAGCCGCTGCAGGTGACGGTGCGTCTGGATAGCACCGGGCTTGACCTGCTGGGCGATGCCGTTCAGACCGTCTCGCTGGATGCAGGCCGGGAGACGACTGTGTATTGGGAAGCCGTGGTAACCGACGTCGCGGCCGCCGACCTGACATTTTCGGCCGTCAGCAGCGCGGCCGGTTACCAGGATGCCAGCAAACCGCGTCTGGCTACCGGGCCCGACGGCAGTCTTCTGGTCTACAAATATACTGCTCCCGACATCGTCGGCACGGCCGGCAGCCTGCCCGAAGGGGGTTCGGTCACCGAAATGGTGGCGCTACCGCCCGACTACGCCGGTCTGGACGGCGAGCTCGATTTGAGACTGGCGCCGTCTCTGGCCGCCAGCATTCGCCAGGGATTGACCTACCTCGAGAGCTACCCTTACGAATGTACCGAGCAGGTCATCAGCCGCTTCTTGCCCAATGTGCTCACCTACCGAGCCTTGCAGCAGCTGGGTATCCAAAATGAAGACCTGGAGGCGCGGCTGCCCGACCTTGTTACGGAAGGCCTTGACAAGCTGTATTTGCGTCAGAATGACGACGGCGGCTGGGGCTGGTGGCCTGACGGCGACAGCAACGTTTACGTTTCGGCCTACGCCGTCTACGCCATGCTCAAGGCTCGAGAGACAGATTTTCTGGTTCAAGAGGACGTGCTGCAACGCGGCCTGGATTACCTGAACCAGCAGTTGAAAACTCAGGCCGAGATCAAATACCAATACACTGCCAATCGCCAGGCGTGGGTGTTGTTCGTGTTGGCCGAGGCGCAGCAGGCGCCGGAACCGGCACTGAAGGATTTGTTGGAGGCGCGCAATCAACTCAGCCTGTACGCCCGTGCTTACCTGGCAATGGCCTTGCAGGACCAGTCAGTGGACGCAGACGGCATCAATACCCTGTTGTCTGATTTCAACAACGGCGCAATCTTGTCGGCCACCGGGGCTCACTGGGAAGAGGCTGAACGCGATTGGTGGGCGATGAACTCGGACACGCGCTCGACGGCCATTATCCTCGATGCACTGGTGCGACTCGACCCCGGCAACAGTCTCATCCCTAACGTCGTCCGCTGGTTGATGGTCGCCCGGCAGGGCGACGCCTGGCAAAGCACCCAGGAGACGGCCTGGGCGTTGATCGCCCTGACCGATTGGATGGTCGAGACCCAGGAACTGAACGCCGACTACACTTATTCGATCACATTGAACGGCAAGGACGTCACCGCCGAAACGGTGACACCCAAAAACGCCGGTGACAGCCAGACGTTGGTCCTCGAGCTGCAGCAATGGCTGACTCAGGAGCTCAACCGGTTGGTGGTGCAGCGTAGCGACGGGCCAGGCCGGCTCTACTACACTGCACACCTCAAAGTGTTCCTACCTGTCGAGCAGCAGCCGGCCGTTGATCGCGGCATTATCATCCAGCGCCGCTATTCTTTGGCCGACTGTACCGATGGTGTCCGTTGCCCGGACGTAAAAGAGGTCAGCGAGGGCGACGTCATCCGTGTCGATTTGACCATCATCGCACCCAATGATCTGTATTATCTGGTGGTGGAAGATATGCTGCCCGCCGGCGCGGAAGCCATCGACACCGGTCTGGCGACCACCAGCCAACTGGCACTGGATCCCGGTTTGAGACGTACCGGACCTCAGGACACCTACCTTCCCTGGCGTTGGTGGTGGAACTGGTATAGTCGAAGCGAACTGCGCGACGAAAAGGTGGTGGTATTCGCGGATTACCTGCGCCAGGGTACCTATGAATATAGCTATACGATGCGCGCCACGACGTCCGGCGATTTCCACGTCATTCCCACCCTGGCCTACGAATTTTACTTCCCGGAGGTCTTCGGCCGCAGCGAGGGCCGCATGTTGTACATCGGACAGACGCAATGATACAACTCTGTCCGATTGAATGCGATCCTTTCCAATATCTTATGGGATGACAAGCCGTTAGGAGAAGCGTTTGTTTGCCGCCACGAGTCAGGGTATACTGGCACGATGACAGCAACGATGCTGGTAACGAAATTATACGTGCCTCAAATATCGGGCAAGCCGATATCGAGGCCGCGCCTGACGGCGCGTCTCAATGATGCCCTCACGCTCCACCACAAGGTCGTTTTGATCTCCGCAGCGGCCGGATCCGGCAAAACCACGCTGGTCAGCCAATGGATACTACAGGAACTTGACCGGCGGGCTGCTTCCGCCGCCTGGCTGTCACTGGATTCGGCCGATGGAGAACCCGCACGCTTTCTAAGTCACGTTATCGCCGCCATTCAGGTAGCGGCCCCAGCCATCAGTGACGTTGCCGACCACCTGTTGCCTGCCTTGCAGGCCGTAGCGCCGCCAACACCCGAAACAGTCCTGGCCGCGCTCTTGAACGAGGTGGCAGCGCTAGAGAACAATATCGTTCTGGTACTGGATGACTACCAGGTTATCGAGAACCTGCCCACCCACGTGAGTCTCAACTTCTTGGTCGACCATCTGCCCCACAACATGTTGCTGGTGATTACCACACGTGAAGATCCGCCGTTGCCGCTGGCTCGTCTGCGCGTCGGCCGGGAGATGACCGAATTGCGCGGTCGCGACCTGGCTTTCACTGCTGACGAGATCGCCCGCTTTCTTAACGGAAACGCTCAACTTGATCTTTCCGACGAAGAAGTGACGGCTCTTGAACAGCGCACTGAGGGATGGATCGCCGGTATTCAGCTGGCGGCGCTCTCAATGCAAGGCTTGGCCGACGTATCTCAATTCATCAGCGACTTCAACGGCGATGACCGCTACGTCGTTGACTACCTGTTCAACGAGGTCATCGATCGCCAACCGCCAGAAATTCAAGAATTCCTGCTCAAGACCTCCATTCTGGAGAAGTTGAACGTTGCCCTGTGTAACGCTGTTACCGAACGAGATGACGCCCGGGAGATGATTGATTTTCTCCTTCGTCATAATCTTTTTCTGGTGCCTTTGGATCATCGCGGCGAGTGGTACCGTTACCACCACCTGTTCGCCAACCTCCTGCGCTACCAATTGGAGGACACTCACCTGCCACGCAGCTCCCAATTCTGGAGCAGCTTATGGTGTGACCTCCATCGTCGCGCCGCCGACTGGTATCGAGCGCACGATCAGCTGGACGATAGTATGTACCACCTTCTGCGGGCGGAGGATTTTGAGGCGGCCGCCGACCTGGCAGCCGATTGCACCTTTGACGCCATACGCAACGCGCACCTGAACACTGCCTCACGTTGGCTGACCGCCCTGCCAGAATGCGCTCTGCGGGCGCGCTCACGCCTGTGCTTGGACCTGTGCTGGCTACATCATTTCATCAAGCCACAAGATCGCCTGCCGGTCGGTATCCATCTGGCGGAACACGCGCTTGAGACGCCTCCCTCGAATTCAGGCCGGCAGGAGCTGGATGCGCACCGTGCGTTTTTTGCTCTGCAACAGGGAGATTGCCAGCAGGCCGCCACACTGTTGCACAGTAGCCGAACTGCCGTGCCGGTTAAACCAGACCCGGTCCCAGCAGCACTCTTCGATTTTGTGAATCTCGAAATCGACCGAGCCAACCAGGATATCCAGCGAATGGAGACGCATTGTGGCTTGGCCATGCAATCAACCCTCGAAACCGGATTAGCCCCTTACCATTTGTTGACCATGTCCCGGTCAGCCTGGGTCGACTTCATGCGCGGCCACACGCGATCGGCGTTGGACACCTACCGTCGCTGCATGGAGATCGTAACCGACCAAAACTGGCACTCGGCGCCTTTTGCGGATTCCATCTATCTGGATTACGCCGGCCTACTATATGAGCTGAACCAATTGGAGGAGGCCGCCGCTTACGTAAAAAAGTCAGCCCTCATCAGCAACGAGCATGGTCACCACCAATTGGCGATGGTCGGGCTCCTGTTAGCTGCCGATCTACGAAGCGCCGCCGATCAAGAGGCAGAGCCTGAAGCAGCCTTTTTGGATCCAGTTGTCCGCCGCCGTATTGGTGCGACCCAAGACGGCACGTCGGCGGTGTGGCAGCGGTTGGGGGCGTGGCAGGCACGTCAATGGGTGCGCCGAGGCGATCTTCCCCGCGCCGCCGACTGGTTCCGGCTTTGCGGCCTATCACTGGACACCTCGGTCGAGCCGTCCCGACTGCAGGCCCAACTGGATTTGGCCCGCTTTCATATTGCTGCCGGCCTGGATCTGCCGCCTGTTCTCAAGTATCTGGAGGCCGCTCACGAGCAGGCAAATCACTCTGGCGCCCTACGCCGTGTAGCGGAAATCGAATTACTGCAGGCACTGGCGTTGGACAAAGCTGAAACCCCCACGATCGCCACACTGGAAACGGCGCTCACGTTGGCCCAATCGGCCCAGCTTGTGCGCCTCTTTCTGGACGAAGGCCAGCCAGCCCTCAAACTGTTGCGGCGCACCCGGCACCCGTACGCGCGCCATCTCTTGAGTCAACTAGCCTCTCCCCGGTCCGAAATGATCGCTCTGACCTCACGCGAATTGGAGGTGCTGCGACTGTACGCCAACGGCCTGACCCGCGCCGAGATCGCCGACCAGCTCTTTCTCAGCACCAACAGCGTCAAATGGCACCTGAAGAATATCTACGAGAAATTGGGAGTTAACCGGCGCGCTGAGGCAATGCGCAAAGCCAGGCAGTTTGGCCTGCTCTCGGACTGACTCCCTCTCCCATCCAATCTGTTCGCCTGGTTCGATCCATCCACCTTCCGTTCCAATCCGCATGTCGCCTCACCCGGTCGATACCACCCTTATAGGGTGGTGACAACCACCCTTTGGCCGTGTTACACTGACTGTGTAAGCGGTTGGAAGACCAATTACGACCGCGGTTCGGCTTGGCGACGAACCGTATGAGGAAGACATATGGCGTACCTATCGAATATGACCGGCAGTCCCGTTTATCGTGTGTGTATCGAAGGGCGCATCAGCTCCCGCTATGCCCGCTGGTTCGATGGCTTTGCCCTCCGCGTCGACGACAGCACATCGCCAGCGCAAACCCTGTTGGAAGGCGTGGTCGTGGACGACTCGGCGTTATACGGCCTCATCAGCCGATTAAGGGATTTGAACGTGCGGTTGCTCTCGGTCAATCGTATTGAGCCCTCGGCCCAGGGGCATTCGCCATCGACGAGGGGATCGTCCGATTGAGGTGTGGCGGCGAGAGTGGGGGACTATCATTGGCTTATTCAGCGACGAGGACACATATGACAGCGATAGTCCCAGAACCCGACCGAAGGGTCAACAAAATACCTTGGCGCAGCCGGGTACCTGACTGCAAACAAGTTCTTTGAGCTGAGGCCAATGACAGATAACAATCGACACATCAATCCCGACCCACAACTCAGTAACCGACACGACGAGCATCTTTCCGGCTTACCGGGAGATGGCCAACCGGACGGGACCTCCGCATATCAAGGGCAAATCAGATTGCACTTGGTCCAACAAACCTACCGGCTGCTCGAATCCGACCTGTCTTACCGCGAATTGCTAGGCTGTTTCCTCCAGACGGTTCAACAGCAACTGGGCAGCGACAAAGCTGCGGTCTTGCACCTCGACACAGAGACGGGCTTGTGGCTCGTCCTCGATTCTCTTGGGTTCGAGGATACACCCGCGCCAATAAGGCTCGAAGTCGAGCCCGATATTTCCTTCTACTTCACCAATTCCGCTGCTGAGACCGTGCCGTGGATGGACGAGCTGCAGCGGACCGGTGGCTGTTCGATCATCACGTTAGCATTGGACCGTGCAGCCGGTCTGGGATTGTTGTTGGGCTTTATCCAGCCCGATCTACAGGCAGGCACCCGAGAGACGATCCAAGTCGTGCTTGACGCGCTGGGGACCGTAGCACGAGTCAAACAGAAATGTCACACCCTTGTACGCCAGCGGGATGAAGCGCTCGATGCCTCCCGCACCCGGTCCCAGGTGTTGTCGACCGTGAGCCACGAGATTCGGACACCGCTGACCAGCATCAGTGGCCTGACCGAGCTCCTTCTCGAAACCCATCTGAGCCAGACCCAGCGCGAATACGTCCATACCATCAACGAGTCGGCTCAGAGTCTCACATCACTGCTATCCGACATCCTCGACTTCGCGAAAATTGAAGCCACCGGCATCAGCATTCACCCCTCCGAGTTTTGTGTCGGGGATTTGATCCAGAGCACGATTAACATGGTTGCCGTATCTGCCGCCCGCAAGAACCTGTGTTTATCCGCTAACGTCCAATCGGGAGTTCCTGAGCGCATTGTGGGCGATGCGAGCCGTATGCGGCAAGTGTTGCTCAATCTGGTCGGCAATGCGATCAAATTCACCGATCGGGGCCAGGTGCAGATAGAAGTATCGACTGTCGAGCAGGGCAAAAATAAGA
>CAZHBM010000107.1:0-10380 GCA_964529945.1 uncultured Anaerolineales bacterium
GGTGGCGGTACCGGGCTGGAATGGTGGGCCATACAACCTGCAGACCATGGTCGGCAATTACGTCCTGGCCGACGAGCAGGGTGTGGCCACCTCGATGGGCCGCTACTACGATCTGCCGGTGTTTGGGTTGGGCGGTTCGACCGATTCTAAGGTGCTCGACCAGCAGGCCGCCGGCGAGGTGGTTCTCAGCCTGCTGACGGCGCTGCTGCACGGCGCCAACATCGTCCACGACGTGGGCTTCATGGAATCGGGCCTGCAGGGCTCGTTGCAGGCCATGGTGATGGCCAACGAATGGTTGGGTTTCATCCGGGCGATGACCCGCGGCGTGGTGGTTGACGACGAGACGTTGGCCTTGGACGTCATCGAGGAGCTGGGACCCAATGGCACCTACCTGGAACACGCCCATACGGTGCAGCATTTCAAAGAGCCGTTTTACTCCAAGCTGATCGACAAGAACCCGTACTCGGTGTGGGAAAAGCGCGGTTCGTTAACGATGGAGGAGCGGGCTGCCGGACGGGTGGACGATATCCTGGCCGGTCACCAACCCGAACCGCTGCCGACTGACGCGCAGCAGGCGATCAAAGACATCGTGACCCGGCAACAAGAGTGGATTGATAACCGCAGCTAACGCGCGCTGCAGATTCTTAGGGAGAAACACCTTATGCACGACCAAGCTCCGTTCTTCTTGCGCCGACCGTGGCGCTACGACCCACAGGCACCAGTCCCACGCCGGAACGACCAATGCCTGGGACTGGACACCCGCGCGCTCCACGCCGGCTTCCATCCGTTGCGCGACGTGGCCCAATTCCGTTCCTTCGTGCCGCCGTTGGTGCAGTCGATGACCTATCCTTACGAACGCTTCGACACCTTTCCCGACTACATCTACGGGCGCAGCAAGACGCCCACGGTCAGTGTGCTCGAGGAACGCCTGGCAGCGCTTGAGGGCGGACAGGCGGCAGTCACCGCAGCCTCGGGGTCGCAGGCGCTGTTCAGCCTGGTGTTTACCATCGCCCGGCCGGGCGACAACGTGGTGACCAGTCTCAACGTGTTTGGCGAGGGCTACAAGCAGGCGGCGACGATTTTTCCCGAGCGTTGCGGTGTCGAGTTCCGTTTTGTGACCGATCCCGGCAACCCAGATGCCTGGGCGCAACAGATCGACGCCCGCAGCCGGCTGGTATGGGTGGAGACGCCCAGCAACCCCTGTTTGTTCATCACCGACATCGCAGCGGTGGCCGATGTGGCTCACGCCCACGGCGTGCCGCTGATGGTTGACAACACCACCTGCACGGCCGCCTTGCAGCAACCGCTGGCGCTGGGGGCCGACATCGTGCTGCTGTCGCTGACCAAGTTTCTGGCCGGCAATGCCACTGTATTGGGCGGCGCCGTCGTCGGGCCGGAAGGGTTGGTGGAGGACATCCGCTGGAACACGACCGAGTTCGTGGGCGCCATTTTGCAGCCCTTCGAGGCCTGGTTGATGCTGCAGTACCTGGAGACGCTGTCGCTGCGCATGGACCGCCACAGCCAGAATGCCCAGCAGGTGGCTGAGTTTCTGGCCGAACATCCCAAGGTGCAGCACGTCAATTATCCCGGCTTGCCCGATTTTCCACAGCACGCGTTGGCGCGCAAGCAGATGCGCGCCAACAGCGGGTTGCTGTCGTTCGTGGTGCCCGGAGGAACGGACGGTGCGGCGCGGGTGATGGACAGCCTGGAACTGGTCGTCCACGCGGTCACCTTTGGCACCAGCCGCAGCATTTGTATGCACCCGGCCACCATCACCCACGAGCACATGACGCCCGAGGAAAGGGCGGCGGCGGGCATCGACGATGGTCTGATCCGCCTGTCGGTGGGCTTGGAATACGTTGCCGATATCATCAACGATTTGAACCAGGCATTGGATAGGCTGTAGCCAACAAGGAGAGCCACGATGACATTTGCCGGCCGCGTCGAACACCTGACCGAAGAGGGAGCTTATTTTATGATGGCCCGCGCCCAGGCGCTGGAGGCCGAGGGACGCGACGTCATCCATATGGAAATCGGCCAGCCCGACTTCCCAACCTTTGACAACGTCATCCAGGCGGTCAAAGAGGCAATCGACGCCGGGCAGACACGCTATACGCCGTCGGCCGGCATTGCACCGTTGCGCGACGCGCTGGCCGAATACACCGGCCGGCGGTTGGGGATAACGGTGCGCCGCGAGCAGGTGGTGGTCGGTCCGGGCGCCAAGCCGGCCCTGTTCTTTCCCTGCCTGGCCCTGGTGGAACCGGGCGACGAAGTGCTCTATCCCGATCCCGGCTTTCCTACCTACCCGGCGATGATCGAGGTCGCCGGTGGGCGCGGGGTGCCGGTGCCGTTGAGCGAAGCGGCCGGATTTTCGTTCGACCTGCAGGCCTTCGACCGCCTGGTGAGTGACCGGACACGCCTGATCGTGCTCAATTCGCCCAGCAACCCCACCGGCGGACTGATGCCGCTGCCGGCGTTGGAACACATTGCCCAGGCGGCGCAGCGGCACGACGCCTGGGTGCTGTCCGACGAGATTTACAGCCGGTTGGTCTATCAGACCGCGCCGCCGGTCAGCATTGCCAGCCTGCCGGGGATGGCCGAGCGGACCATTATTTGCGATGGCTTCTCCAAGACGTACGCGATGACCGGCTGGCGGCTGGGATATGGCGTGATGCCGGTCGCGCTGGCGGAACGGGTCAGCCTGCTGATGACCCACTCGGTCGGCTGTACGGCTGCTTTCACCCAATACGCCGGCCTGGAAGCACTGACCGGCCCGCAAGATCAGGTCGCCGCCAGCGTGGCGGTCTACCACCGCCGGCGCGACGTGCTGGTCGATGGCCTGAACGCCATCGATGGGGTGAGCTGTCTCAGCCCGCAAGGCGCCTTCTACGTTTTCCCCAACGTGACCGCTTTTGGCAAGACCAGCGCCTGGCTGGCGGATTACTTGCTGGACGAAGCCGGGGTAGCTGTTTTGCCGGGCACTGATTTTGGGTCTCACGGGGAGGGCTATCTGCGGCTATGTTTTGCCACCTCGATGGACAACATTCGCCGGGCGCTGGAGCGACTGGCAGCAGCCCTAAACAAGTTGACATAACCATATAACCGATCCCGGCCGGTGATTGGAGCGGCCGGTGAGGAACGCCGCGAGGGAAAGGGTATTCTTATGGCCGAATACGTTGCTGCCATCGATTTGGGAACGACCAGTACCCGCTGCATTTTGTTCGACCGCCAGGGCGCCATCGCCGGGATCGATCAACGCGAGCATAAGCAGATCTACCCCCGGCCGGGTTGGGTGGAGCACGACCCGCTGGAAATCCAAGACAACACCCGGCAGGTGATCAGCGGCGCGTTGCATCGGGCGGGGGCCAGCGGCGGAGACATTGCCGCCGTGGGCGTGACCAACCAGCGCGAGACAACCCTGGCCTGGAACCGGCGCACCGGCCAACCCTATGCCAACGCCATCGTGTGGCAGGATACGCGCACTAAGGCGCTGTGCGACCGGTTGGCGGCCAACGGGGGACAGGACCGCTGGCGGGCCATTACCGGCCTGCCGTTGGCGACCTATTTTTCCGGTCCCAAGCTGGTCTGGTTGCTGGAGAACGTGGATGGGCTGCGGGCGGCGGCTTTGCGCGGTGAGGCGCTCTTCGGCACGGTCGATAGTTGGCTGATCTGGTGGCTGACCGGCGGTCCCGACGGCGGCGCGCACGTGACCGACGTCACCAATGCCAGCCGGACTCTGCTTATGAACCTGGACAGCCTGGACTGGGAGACCGAGATATTGGAGGTGCTGGGCATCCCGCGCGTTATGCTGCCGCGTATCGTGCCCTCCAGTGACCCGGTTGCCTGGGGACATACCGATCCGATGGGGCCGTTTGGCGCAGCGTTGCCGGTATGTGGCGACCTGGGCGACCAGCAGGCTGCCTTGGTAGGCCAGGCCTGTTTCGGCCCGGGCGAGGCCAAAAACACGTACGGTACCGGCTGTTTTATGCTGCTCAATACCGGCCCCGAACCGGTCGATTCCCATCACGGCTTGCTGACGACGGTCGCCTACCAGATGGGCCGGCAGCCGGCGGTGTACGCCTTGGAGGGCTCGATTGCCGTCGCCGGGGCGCTGGTGCAGTGGCTGCGTGACGACCTGGGTATCATAAAACGTTCGCAGGATGTGGAGACGCTGGCGCGCACGGTGGAGAACAACGGCGACGTGTACTTCGTGCCCGCCTTTTCGGGCTTGTTTGCCCCACGTTGGCGTGCCGATGCCCGCGGGCTGATCGCCGGTTTGACCCGTTTCAGCAACAAGGGGCACATCGCCCGGGCGGCGTTGGAGGCGACGGCATACCAGACGCGCGAGGTGCTGCAGGCGATGCAGGCCGATTCGGGCGTCGAGCTGAAAAGCCTCAAGGTGGACGGTGGCATGGTAGTCAACGAGCTGCTGATGCAGTTTCAGGCCGACATCCTGGGGGTGCCGGTGGTCCGGCCCCGGGTGTCGGAGACGACCGCCTTGGGCGCGGCCTACGCCGCCGGGCTGGCGGTTGGCTTTTGGCAGGATTTGAAAGACCTGGCCGGCAATTGGCAAGTGGACAAAACGTGGTATCCTGGTATGCAAGAAGCCGAGCGGCAAAGACTGTTCGGGCGCTGGAATCAGGCCGTCGAGCGCACGTTGGATTGGGTGGAATGACCATTCGTTGCGCCGGCGGCGAAAACCCGTCCGTGGAGGAGGCAGGCACATGAGCGAGACAACGTCCTATCTGGCCGAGTTGGTGGGTGTGTTTGGGCAGCCGGTGGCCGAAAATCCAACCGGTGTGATGCAGGAAGCCGCTTTTCGCGACCGTCAACTGAACTTCCGCTATCTGAATATCGAGGTGGCTCCGGAAGACCTCGAGGATGCTTTCGTTGGCCTGAGGGCCTTCAATATGCGCGGTATTAACCTGACCATTCCCCACAAGGTGGCCGGCATCCAGTACCTGGACCGGCTGTCGCCGGAGGCCGAGCTGATGGGCGCGGTCAACACAGTCGTACGCGAGGGGGACGAGCTGGTCGGGTACAACACCGACGGACAGGGTTTCGTGCGCTCG
This sequence comes from uncultured Anaerolineales bacterium, assembly GCA_964529945.1. Lineage (GTDB taxonomy): Bacteria > Chloroflexota > Anaerolineae > 4572-78 > NAK82 > CAZHBM01. The sequence goes on from CAZHBM010000107.1 coordinate 5,073, forward strand.
CTGCGCGAGGATGGCGGCGTGTCGCCCCAGGGAAAACGCGTCGTATTCTTGGGGGCCGGTGGCGCCGCCCGAGCCATGTCAGTTGAGGTGGCCCTGGCCGGGGCCGAGCACATCACCATCGTCAACCGGACGCCGGCGCGTGGCCGGGGGTTGGTCGACCTACTGCGGGAGAAGACCCCGGCAGCGGCCGACTTTGTGGCCTGGTCAGGTCATTACCGCGTGCCGGCCGACGCGGACATTTTGATTAACGCCACCTCCATCGGGCTTTTCCCCGACGTGGATGCCTTGCCGGCGGTTCACCTGAACTCGATTCGACCCGATCTGCTGGTCTGTGACGTGATCCCTAATCCGCCGCAGACTGCCTTTCTGGAGGCCGCGGCCGGGCGCGGCGCGCGCACGTTGGATGGATTGGGCATGTTGGTCCATCAGGGAGCGGTGGCGTTTAAGATGTGGACCGGCGTTGAGGCGCCGATCCCGGTGATGTACCAGGCATTGGCCGAGGTGTTTGGCGCCTGAGCTGGCCTGTAATCCAGGAGAGAGAACCCGTTGATCAAGACCGTTGAAGCTATTCGTTACGTTACACCACTGCGAGAAGGTGGGTCGTTGCCGGCTATTGTCGAGGCCGACGACGGCCAACTGTACGTTTTGAAATTCGTCGGGGCCGGGCAGGGGGCCAAGGCCCTGGTAGCCGAAGTCATTGCGGGTGAGATCGGGCGCCAATTGGGGCTGAACGTTCCCGAGTTGGTGATTATGAACCTGGACCCGGCCATCGGTGTCTCAGAGCCGGACGCGGAAATCCAGGATTTGCTCAGAGCCAGCAGTGGCCTCAACCTGGGGATGGCTTACCTGCCGAATGCGGTGCCCTTCAACTTGCTGTTGGCGCCGCCACCCGATTCGGTCACCGCGTCGCTGATCGTCTGGTTGGATGCCTTCGTCACCAACGTCGACCGGACGCCTGAAAATGTGAATATGCTCCTGTCACTGGACAAGCTGTGGCTGATCGATCACGGGGCGGCGCTGTACTTCCATCATACCTGGAAGAACTATCTGGACCAGAGCCGGTCGACTTTCCCCCTGGTGCGCCAACACACGCTGATCACGTTGGCCGGCGACCTGTTGCCGGCTGACACGACGGCCCACAGCCGCCTGAACGAGGCGGTGATCCGGGATATCGTCGACCAGGTGCCGGAAGCCTGGCTGCAGACCGCCGACGGCTTTGAGAGCGTCGACGCGCACCGGCAGGCCTACGTGAGCTATCTCGTTCACCGGTTGCAGGCATCGTCCTTGTTTGTCGAGGAGGCGATTCGTGCCTACCAGAGTTGCCTTTGATTACGCCATCGTACGGGTGGTGCCGCACGTCGAGCGGGGAGAGTTCTTCAACGCCGGCGTGATCCTGTTCTGCCGGACGGGCAAATTCCTGGCGGCCCGGGTGGCCTTGGACGCTGAACGGCTCTTAGCGCTGGCGCCCGGCGCGAACCCGGAAGCGGTCGAGCAGCAACTGGCGTTGGTCCCGCGCATTTGCGCCGGCGAAGGCCCTGTCGGCCGGATGAGCCAGTCGGAGCGCTTCCACTGGCTGACCGCGCCGCGCAGCACGTGCATTCAGGTGTCGCCGGTGCACTCGGGCTTGTGTTCCGATCCGGCTTGCATGCTCGACCACCTGTTTGCCGCCATGGTTGGGCCAACCGCGGAGGATCAGCCGGCTACCGGCTGTGTCTAAATGGGGGGAACCCGCTCAGCCGGCCGCCAGCGCCGCCACCAGTAGTATCTGTCCCACGTGATAAGCTATCATTACCCGCAACCGGGCGCCGGGCGACGGCCGGACGAAGCGGTTCCAGGCCAACATCGCGTCCGACAGGTAGAACAGGCTGGCGCCCAGGCCAAGCAACAGGGGAAAAAGAACGCCGGCCTGGGGCCGGAACCAGGTTGCCCAGGCCGAGAGAAGCATAAAACTGATGACCGCAGTGTACACCAGGATCGGCCATTGAAGACTGTGCCGGCCGGAGCGCTGCAGGCCGGCCCGTATGGACCGATACAACCATGTGCCGGCGGCGACAATCGGCAACAGCAACAGGGCGGCCGGCCAGGGGGGCAGCGCGGGATTGAGTCCCAGGCTGTAACAGATGTGCGCTGCCAGGAAGGCCACCAGCCCCGGCAGGAAGAAACCCTCGCCGGGCAGCATCAGGAAGACGTCTCCGGCCAGGGACAGGCCCAGGGCCGGCAGAAAAAACAGCGCCGCCCAGGCGTGAGTGGTCTGGGTGGACAACAAACCGGCGACCAGGATCAAGGCCAACATGGTCGCCGGCTTGAAGAAGTACTCCGCCTTGCGCCAACCGCGTGCAACGGTTACCCAGTCGCAGACGGCCAGGCCCAACGTAATCGCCAGGGTTACGCCAACCGGCAGTGAGACGTTCACGGACGATCTCCTTCTTCGACGGCGATCTGAGACTATTGACGCATGCAGCCCGCCGGCTGATCTTCATTTGGAGCCGGCCGACAGGCTGGCTTGGGCCTACTCTTCGCTGATGGTCACTCGTTCCATAACGTCGCCTTGCCGGATGGCGTTGACCACGTCCTGCCCCTTGACCACCTTGCCAAACACGGTATGTTTGCCGTCCAGGTGAGGTTGCGGGGAATGGGTGATGAAGAACTGGCTGCCGTTAGTATTGCGGCCGGCATTGGCCATCGAGATGACGCCGGTTTCGTGCTTGAGCGGATTGTCCATCACCTCGTCGCCAAAGGTGTAACCCGGCCCGCCGGCGCCGGTCCCGGTGGGATCACCGCCCTGGATGACGAAATTGGGAATCACGCGATGGAAACTGACGCCATCGTAATAACCCTCGCGAGCCAAAAAGACGAAATTATTGACCGTTTCGGGTGCGTATTGGGGGTAGAGCTCCAATTGGATGGTGCCGCGGTTGGTCTCAATATCGGCGCGATAGGTCTTCTTGGGATCGATCTGCATTGCCGGTGGTTTGTTCCATTGTTTTTCGGCCACAATCTTTTCCTTTCTTATCTTAGCCTAAACTCATCTCTATTATCATGTATTGGTTGTTTACGTGCAAACTATCCTGGGGATGTTTTGTTTTCGGCCACCGCTTCCAGGTCGACCAGGCTGGCGTTGGGCGAATGCACCAGGCTGTCCGGCAACTGGTCGGCGGCCAAAATCTGGCGCAGCACCAGCTCGTTGAGGCGTGCCTGGCGTAATTGGTTGCCGGAGACGATGGTGCGGACGCCTTTCCAGCGCTCCTGGACAAAGTCCAGCAATGCCCCGTTGGTCTCTTCGGGGCCAGCGTGGCGGTGCCGGTGCAGCAGGCCGGCCGCCCGGTAGGTGCAAAAACCGCCCTGGCAGGTGCCCATGCCCAGCCGTGTCGTGCGCCGCAGGTCGTCGATGGTAAAGACGTCGCCTGCCTGCAGCGTTTCCTCGACTGTGGAGCGAGGCACCAGCTCACACTCGCACAGCAGTTGGCCGTAACCCTTGCTCTTTTCCACTTCCGCCAGTGGCGCTGCCTGCCAGTGGTAGGTGCCATTTTCGGCGCCTGGCAACGGCTCCAGGTGGGTACGGCACGGGCGCGGGCTGTCCAGCTTGCGGCAGACTTCGTCCACCGTCTGCTCGGCCATCAGGCGGTACGTGGTCCACTTGCCGCCCACAATGGACACCAAACCGGCCACACCGTCGGCGCGTTGGTGATCGAGCACCATATGATTGCGGCTGAGTTCGCGCCCCGTGTCGCCGTTCACGCCGCTGGTTTTCAGCAGGGGACGGACGCCGGCCCAGACGCGCATCAGGCGCATATTTTTGACGACGGGCACCAGCTGGCTGCAGTCGTGCAGAATGCCGGCGATCTCCTCCGGTTGGGTACCGGTCTCGTCCGGGCTGTCGACGATCAGATCGTTGCAGCCCAAGACGCAGATGGAATGGCTGGGCAGGACCGAATCGTTGTCGGATGGCATGCGCAAGCGCACGACGACGGCATCGGTCACCCTATGGTGGACGGCGATCATCGAGCCCTTGCTGCAAATGATCGGCAGGTCGATTCCGGCCAAGGCAGCTACCTGTCCGGCCCAGGCGCCGGCGGCGTTGACCACCATATCGGCCTGGATGGAGACCAGCTCGCCGGACATGCGGTTGCGGCAGACGGCGCCGGCCACAGTCCGGTCGCGCACGATCAGTTCGATGACCTGGTGATAGTTGAAGGCCTGGGCGCCATATGCCCGGGCCGAATCGATGTTGACCCTGGTGGCCAGGAAGGAGTCGGCCGGCGTGTCCATCAACCGGAAAGCGCGCTTAATGCCCGGGTTGACGTACGGTTGCTCCTTGAGCAGCCGGGAAACGGGCACCTCCTCGATAGGCACGCCCGCCTCGTGGCAGCAGTTGACCAGGTGTTCCCCGAAATCTGCGTCGTCTTCCGGCGTAGCCACCGCATAGGCACCGATGTCCTCGATACAATGGGGCATAATGCGGCGCAGGATGCGGTTTTCCTGGATGCATTCGCGTGCGGTGGGCATATCTTTCAGGGAATAACGGCTGCCGCTGTGCAGCAGGCCGTTATAGCGACCGGTCGTGCCGGTCGCCCAGTCGCCCCGTTCGACGATGACCGTCTTGAAGCCGCGCATCGCCAGATCGCGGGCCACGCCGGCGCCGGTTGCCCCCCCGCCGATTACCATTACCTCAGTGTTTATTCGTTGCATAGCGCTTCTGTTTTTCCGTTGCCGGCTGCAGGACATAGGCCAGTTAGAAGCCTGCTGCAGCCCGGTCTTTGATTGTGCACGATTCAGGCGGCCCCGGCAAATGCCTGGCGCAGGTGTCGCAGCGAAACCCGCAGCGCATCTTCCAGTTGGATGTCCGAGTAGTCGCGGGCCAGCTTGGGTCCGTTGATTTCCAGGTAGCCGACGATTCTTTTCCGTGGCAGCCGGTCGCTGTGGGTTAGCAGTATGTTGCGGAAGTCTTCTACGTCCACAATGCCCTGTTGGCGTTCGGCCGGGCTGAAACCGAAGGTGCGGTTGAACAATTCGTCGGTGTTTTTCAGGTGCACCTCGCATAGATAGGGTAGGGTTGCCTCAAACAGGGTTCTGTTGCTGAAGACAACCGTTCCGGTGGCAACGGCGTAGCCGTGACTCACGTCCACGCAATAGCCGAAGTCGGCCGTGTCGGCCGGAAACGACTGGTGGTAGCTGCGCAGTTCCCGTCCCAGGGAGTGGATCTCGTCGGGCGTGCAGGGTGGCTCGGCCAGGCAGGACATCGGTTCGGTGGACAGCCATAAACTGCCCAGGCTGTGGGCGTAGTGCATCAAGGACTGCATATGTTTTT
>CAZHBM010000108.1:0-10378 GCA_964529945.1 uncultured Anaerolineales bacterium
TTATCGTAGGCGATTCCTTTGTAGAAGCGTATCAAGTAGATCTATCGCAGTCCTTTCCACGCTTGTTGGAACAGTCGCTCAACGAGCAGAGGACCGGTGGGGCGCGAGTGGAAGTGATCAAAGCTGGTTATCGATCTTGGGGGACCGATCAGGCCTGGCAATACTACGACTGCGAAGGCTACAAATATGATGCTGACCTGGTTCTGTATGCCTTTACGATTAACGACGTAATTGACAACTATACCCCACTCAAGGCCAGGATGGCGGACTGGAACCCAGAGTCTCCACCGAAACCATATTTCACCCTGGACGACAACGGTGCGCTGGTGAGGCACAACTTCCCCTATCCTCCAAACCCTCCGGAGCTCCAGCCGCGAACGTTATCCGAATACCTGTACAAACATTCGATCGTCTACCGGATTGCAGATCAGGGATTGAAGACAATAAGGCTGAGGTTGGCCGAGAGCAGAGCGCAGACACAGAAGTCCGAGGTAAAAACGCAGAGAAACGGATTTCCGATCCATCCGTTACACTATTACATGCCTATGTACACAGAAAGCCCGGGCGCAGATTACGATCGGGCGTGGGCCTTGACCGAGGCGCTGATCCGAGCGTTTTACGCGGACGTGAGGACCCACGGCTCGGAATTTGCCATCTTTTCCAACAGCACTGCGTGGTCGGCCGAGCCACAAATACAAGAAGAGATTATTTTTGAGAATCCGGATTATCAGGGAATAGATCCCGACTGGGGGCGACCTGATAGAGAACTGTGTGCTGTGGCCGATAGCTTGGACGTGGCTTGCCTGGCTCTAAACCCGGCTTTCAGCGCGGCGGCCCTGGCTTCCCCAGATGATGAGTGGTTCTTCTTTCGAGAGGGCGGTCACTACAATGCGCGCGGTCATGAACTGGCAGCCCAGTTGGTGCAGGATTGGCTGGTCGACGCGGGGCTTCTGAGCCGGCAAGCGGATTGACCGCCTGCCTTTGATCTACTTGCCTGGGAAATCGAATCAGAAGCCAATCGAGATCAACTGCGGATCTACGTGATCATTGTAAGCGTCGATACTGACCTCTTCGTGGATCAAACCGGCCCAAAAGTAGACTGTGTCTCTCTCAGCAGGAACGTCGACAATCTGAATTGAACCCGTGACCACTACTCGTTGGCCCGGCATTAGATAGTAAAAGGTTTGGCCGTCGATTTCGCGCGCTTCCAGTTCATCCAGCTTGCCCAACGCCCAACGATAGGGATAGGCGTAGCTTGGATTGCCCTCGTAGTCGATGCCGATCCGCCAGGCTCCCGGCGACTGGTAGTCACCGAAGGTGTTGAAATTCTCGTCGCTGACATAATGGAATCCGGAATCGGGGCCGATGGTACGGATGGGAACGCTGCCGAAATTCTCAACTGTCAAGGTGAAGGCCAGCGTCCCACCCAGCGGCACCACTCTGTTTCCCGTTTCCGGGTTGTAGAAGTCCACAACCGCGTTGACGATGTCCGCCCGAGGCTTGCCACCGTCGGCGATTGTCAATGTGCCGGTAACGACTGTCCGGTTACCCACCCGGTCGATGGCTTCCGCTCGGACGGTGTATTGACCGTTGGGTGGCGGCTCCGCGCCAAGATCGACGCCGCCTTCGTAATCATATGTGTGCATTCCCGGCTCGCCGGGCTCGATATCACGTTCTTGCTCGGCTACGGGATACTTGAACCCGTCAGCGCCGAGCAGGTAAACGCTGACGTCGGCCTCTTTGGTCAGGTAATAATTGATTCGTACCCGGTCGTTTTTTCCGTCCTGGTTAGGCGTGAACACCGGCGGGTAAATACTGAAGCCTTCCAGCCGCGGCGGCTCGGTGTCCGCATCGCGTATTGCTAATTCTCCCTTGACCTGGGCAGTCTTCCCGCCATCTGATGTAGCTTCCACTACCCAGGTGTAGTCCCCGTTGGGCAACATCCGGCCTTCAACGACGCCGCCGAAATCAACCCGATAATCACCGGGCGAGCGCCGTCGATCCTGGCGAAAGTAGTGTTGGTTTCCTTCTTGATCGACAAAGTAGATCGACAAATCAGCGCTTTGTCCCAGTTTATAGCTGATGCGTGCCACATCGTCCAGGCCGTCCGCGTTGGGGGTTATGGTAGCGGGCTGGACGTTGACGTCGAACAACAGGCGCTGTGTTCCACAAGCTGATAATGCCAGTGCCAGAAGTGCTATGGGGAGGGCGATTAACGCTATGCGTAAGTATGATCTCATTAGATTCACAACCAGAATACCAAGTCAGTCGGTGCCGGTCAGCACAGATAGTGTCCGTTGGCGCACAGTTCAGGATTAGGACCATCGGTGCATCCAACAACCGCCAAGCGTACCACAGCCAAAGGGGGGAGTCAAGTTTTTTGCGCCGCCAACCAGGGGGCTGGTACCGGACGAAAACGCCAGACCGGAAAGCATAGCCCGTTGGATTGACAAGCCCCGCGAGTTTCGGTAAAATTCTTCTGGGTCAAGCCCCAGTAGCTCAAAGGACAGAGCAACGGCCTTCTAAGCCGTGGGTTACAGGTTCGAGTCCTGTCTGGGGCGCTCTACTATTATATCCTCGCCAATCTCGCTGTGTTAGTGTCAGGCACCGCCAGAAAAATCCCTCGGATTCGTGTGCTGCAATCACCGGTCGCGTAGTGAGTCTACACAGCCTCTTCACCTCAGCCACACGATTGTCACCGTCAGTGCCGGAATCCGGTCTGTCACGGTAGTGTTGGCCAGGCCGCATTGCCTGTCACTCTCCAGGCCGAGTTGCCGCAAAAGGCCGTCGTCCTTTGCTTAAAGGTACACAACCTCTGGAATCGCCTGACAAGTGACATGCTGGCGATCCCTAAAAAAGGTGCCGGCTCAGCACATTTTGCCCCAATGAATTTCGAGCCAGTAGATTGCCCGAGTCATGTGAGAAACGCAAATACGCCTAGATTGTGCTATAATTGTGCCGCAATAACAATCTTCTGAATATTGGAGTGAGGTTGCCCGTGGCTTGTGTGGATACGTACCATCGCCCAATTGAATATCTGCGTATTTCGGTCACCGACCGCTGTAATCTGCGTTGTCTGTACTGTATGCCCAAAGAGGGCGTTCCCTGGCGCTCGCACGATGATATCCTGAGTTTTGAGGAAATTGAGACCGTCGTCAGGGCAGCGACAGGCCTTGGCATCGAAAAAATCCGTCTCACCGGTGGGGAACCATTGGCGAGATTGGCAATAGTGGATCTCGTCCGGTCTCTGGCGCGTATCCCGGGCGTGACGGAGCTGTCGATGACGACCAACGGGGTTCTTCTTCCACGCTATGCGGCTCCGTTGGCAGAGGCAGGGCTGCGGCGGGTCAACATCAGTTTGGATACGTTACGGTCGGAGCGTTTCAATCGGATCACACGCGTGGGGCATCTGGAGGACGCTTTGGCAGGAATTGACGCGGCTCACGCTGCCGGGTTGGAGCCGGTGAAAATCAATATGGTCGTTATCCGGGGCTTGAACGATGATGAAGTGGTGACAATGGCCCGCCGTTCGGTTGCTCCGGGCTGGCACGTGCGCTTCATTGAATGGATGCCGGTAGGTGACCAAATGGCAAATACCAACAGGTGGAGCCAAGAGGTGGTCACAGTAGACGAGATTCGTGAGCGCATAGAAAAGGAAATGGGTCCACTGGAGCCAACCCATTTGGAACATGGGAGCGGCCCGGCGCAGTACTTTCGGGTACTGGGCGCGCCGGGAACACTGGGGTTCATTTCTCCTATCAGCCACCATTTCTGCCAACGCTGCAACCGCCTTAGACTGACCGCGGACGGGTTGCTGCTGCCGTGTCTCCTGTCGGACCTTGAGGTTGATCTTAAAGGCTCGCTGCGCAGTGGGGCAGGCGTGCGAGAGATCGAAGATCTATTGCGACAGACCATCGAAATAAAACCCCTTCGCCATCACTTGGAGGAAAACCAATCCTCTCACCGACGGGTGATGTCCCAAATTGGGGGTTGATGACGGGCAGATTCTTTGGATCGGAAAAAGCCATACTTGTTCTGGGCAGCGGGCCTGAGATTCTATCTATCAGTATTCCGCAGCCGGACAATCAATTGGACTGGCGTGCTGACACGATTCACTCTCAGGGACGTTGAAGATGTCTGATCATAACTCCGATCTGGATTTCTATCACCAGCGATGTGACCGCCTGGAGCGTCAGTTGCTTGAATTGCGGCAAGAGTTGGACGATGCCCGCCAGCAATTGCGATGCAGCCATACCACGACCGAGCTGATGTACAGCCTCCATCAATTGGAGGGCAGTGGCATCTCCAGCACGGAGATCGACCGAAGGTTCCTTCAGATTCTCGTCGATACTTTGAACGTCGATAGGGCGATGCTCCTGGATTGTTTACCCCACGCAGGTTCTTTTTCGGTTCGCCTGTCGCTCGGATACCCGGCTGCCATTGAGCTGCAAGGGGATTGGCCGGTCACAGATGAACCGATGGTTGTGATCAATTCCGACACCTCACCAACGCCAATCACTGATTTTTTGCGTCAATTAGCTCAGGCACCATTTTCGCTGTGGGTTTGGGACAGTGAGGCCGGCCAGGCCCTTATGGTCGCCAATGCGCTTGATGCGCAGTCTGGCCGCGATTCTCTTACGGAACAGGATGGACAGGTATTGCAGGCTGCCTTGCGTACCTTGATTCATATCCGCAAAGGTAAAGAAGCCGAGGCAATGTTGCGCCGCCAGCTCGCCGCGGAAGAGATGGCGGCGAATATCTCTTCCCGCTTCGTAAACGTACCTCCTCACAATGTGGAGGCTGAAATCAGGGCTGCCTTGGGCAGTATTGGGTATTTTCTGCGGGCCGACCAGGCCTATTTTGGGCTGCTGGAATCCGGTGGCGAAGCGTTGGATTGCGCCTACACCTGGTCGACGGAAGGTGCACAGCCGTTGCCCGAATGCGATTCTTGGCCTGTTTTTTGGGATAGGCAGTGGACCGGCCCGGTGTCTGATCTTCCCGGAGGCGCAGGTCCTGCCAGAGATTTCTGGCAGGACCTTGGTCCCGGTTCCCTGATGAATGTTCCGGTTTACGAGAATGACGCCCCTGTTGGTTGCATAGGATTTGTCTCGTCCGACCAAGAGCACGCCTGGCCGCAGGCCAGTGGTTCGCTCTTGCGGTTGGTGGGTGAAGTGTTCATAAATGTCCTGGATCGCCAACGATCGTCTCTTGCGTTGCAGGAGAGCGAAGCCAATTATCGCCAGCTCGTTCACAACGTAAACGGCATTGTCATTCGCCTGGATGGACAAGGCAACATCATCTTCGTCAATGACTATGCGGAGCGGTTTTTTGGTTATGACTCCCACGAGCTACTGGGCCGGAATATTGTGGGCACCATCGTGCCACCTCTGGATTCGGAAGGCCATGATTTGCAGTCAATGATTAAACTGATCGTCGCTCATCCCGCGGAATATGCCTACAACGAAAACGAGAATATGTGTAAGGGAGGGGATCGGGTATGGGTAGCCTGGTCAAATCGTGCAGTTCCGGGTGGTGATGGTCAGCCGGTCGAGGTATTTTGTGTTGGCACAGATATTACTGAGCGGAGACGTGCAAGTGAGGAACTGCAGCGCAGCCTGGTAAGTACGCTTTTGCTCAACCGGGTGATTGCGGCAGTAAGTTCTACCCTTGACGCCTCCTCAATTTTGGAAACTGTGTGTTTTGAACTGGCACAGGCACTGGATATTCCGCAAACTGCATTTGCTCAACTCGATGAAAACGAGGAGTACCTGCAGGTGGTGGCCGAGTATCGGGCGCCAGGACGTCCTTCGGCCTTGGAAGAGAAGATCCCGGTGGCCGGCAATGAGGCGACCCAATACGTTCTGGAACACGGTCGCCCGTTGTTCATCGCCGACGCCCAAAGCGATCCGCGCCAGGTGCCAATCCACAATCTCGAGAAAAAGCGGGGAACCGTGGGTTTGCTAATCGTACCGCTGTTCGTGCAAGGCAAAGTCGTGGGAACACTGGGCCTGGATTCCACCGAACCGCGCGTATTCACGCCTGGAGAGGTTGATTTGGTCCAGAACGTAGCGGCAGTAGCCGCCAAAGCCCTGGAGAACAGCCAGCTTCACGCTGCGGTGCAGAGAGAGCGGGAAAATTTGACGCTGCGGGTGGCGGAGCGAACCGCTGAGTTGCAGGCGGCCAACAAAGCATTGGCCCGGGCTGCCCGGTCGAAGGATGAATTCCTGGCCAATATGAGCCACGAATTGCGGACACCGTTGAACGCTATCTTGGGCTTGTCGGAGGCGCTGCAGGAAAACGTTTATGGCTCTTTGACAGAACGGCAACAGAAGTCATTGGCCAGTATCGAGAGCAGTGGGCGTCACCTGCTGGCCCTCATCAACGATATTTTGGACATCTCCAAAATCGAGGCTGGAAGACTCACGTTGGACCTGAGGCCAGTGTCTGTCAGCAGCCTATCGCAGACCAGCCTGGACATGATACGCCCCGAAGCGGACCGCAAACAGATAGCTGTTTCCTTTGTTGTCAGTGGACCACAGCCGCACTTCTGGGCGGACGAGCGGCGGCTCAAACAGTTGCTCGTCAACTTGCTGGCAAATGCCATCAAATTTACGCCGGAAGGTGGAAAGATCGGTTTACAGGTGATCTCAGATTCGGAGGCCCGGCGCACTCGCTTCACGGTATGGGATACAGGCATTGGCATTGCTGAAGCCGACCTGGAACGGATGTGGCAGCCTTTCGTCCAGTTGGACGGTCACTTCTCTCGTCGCTACCAGGGGACTGGCCTGGGGCTCGCATTGGCACGCCGCCTGGCCATGCTGCACGGCGGCAGCATTGAAGTCGAAAGCCAATTGAATGAGGGCAGTCGTTTCACCGTAACCATACCTTGGGCAGATCCGCACTATTTACAGGTGCGATAGGTTTCCGGTCAATCCGATCACGGTCGCAGGCGGCTCTGGACGGCCTCGCTAGTTAGTTCTCGCAGCGCAGCGTTGGCAACCCACCGGGCAGATTTGCTGTCTCTTTCACGAATGACTTCGGCGGCTGCAATCGCAGCCCGGTTGAGTGCAAGATTACGTTTGCCTATCTGCCGCAAAGCCCAGTTGATTGCCTTTTTGACGTAGTTCCTCGAATCTTGCGCCTCCCGGATAATTATGGGAAAGAACTGCTCAAAGTGTGCGTCGTCGGCCGTTTTGTCACTAACCGCCAGGCGTGCCATAAGCGTGAATCCAGCTCGTTTAACGTATTCTTCCCATCGGCTGCTCCATTCCCGGCATTTGGCATAGGCGGATGGATGTTTCTCAAATAGGTTTGCGCAGCATTGATCGCACACTTCCCAAGAGTCGAAGTCTTTCACCCAACGGTCCATCAATTCTTCGCTTAGCTCGCAGGGGGCGTAGATCATCGAAGCCAAAATACGTGTTTCTCGACTGTTCTCCAGCCACAACCGGCGTGCCAGGCCGGAATCGGTTCCGATTTCTTTGGCCAGATTGCGCAGGTTGGGAATTGAGACTCCGTAGACCTTGTTGGCAGTGATGCCGTAACGAGCCATCCCGAGCGCAGCGCCGGGGTTGCCGATGGCCTCCAATCGGGCAACAACGTCCTCGGTCCGCAAAGGATACGCTCCTCCTATCAGGTCAACACCTTTGTCCGATCGATTCAACGCGGTGCGTATTTCTCCATAGCCTGTTTGAGGCCGTCCAGCGGCAAGGCATATGCAGTGCGGCCTTTGTAGCCTACCATGGTCTGGGCCGACGTCATTGAGTTGAGAATTGCCTCTTCGACCGATTCGGCCACGGCTTCAAAGAATGGATCCATCTGGTGGTGGGGGATCATCTTTACCGGCGCTGGCCGCTTGGCATCGGAAGGCACGTGGTTGCCGACAGAAAAAGCCAGGAAGATATCACCACTTCCATTATGGCCCACACCGCCGACGCGGGCCATGCCGACTGTGGCTCTCCGTGCCAATCGTTTGCACTGCATAGGTAGCATAGGCGCGTCGGTGGCAATAATCACGATGATCGAACCTTCGGGCCAGGGTTTCCGGCGCGGCGTAGGGATTTGTTTCAGGCTGATCTCCTGCCCAACCGGGACACTGTTTACGCGCAGTTGGCTGCGCTCGCCGTAATTCGCCTGCACCAAGACGCCGACGGTGAATTTGCCGTATTTCAAACTTACGATTCGCGAAGCCGTGCCGATACCCGCCTTGAAGTCGTGGCAGATCATGCCGGTGCCGCCGCCTACGTTACCCTCGGCGACCGGCCCGGAGGATGCCCGAGCCACAGCTTCGTAAACGTGGTGTTTCGTGACGTTGAAGGCATTGATGTTATTTAGCACACCGTCCCAGGTCTCAGCGACAACCGGCAAATAGAATCCTTTGCCATCGTGCTTGACGATGGTGTACTCAACCAGGGCGTCACGCACGATCCCCACCTGGTTGGTGTTGGTCAGACCTATTGATGATGTCAACAAGCCTGATTCCTCTATCCAGAGAAGACCGGTCATCTCTCCGTTTCCATTAAACGAATGGTAACCAGCGAAGGCACAATCCTGCCGGATGGCCCCACCGCGGGGGACGATTACCGTTACCCCGGTCCGTGCGACGCGGGGACGGTCGTAGATAACCGTCGTGTGGCCTACTTTGATGCCGGGCACATCCGTAATGGCATTGTAGGGTCCGGTAGGCAGGTTACCAATGATGATGCCAAGTTCTCGCAATCTAGCGCGTTTCAAAGCGCAACCTCCAAATTACCTGAAACAATCAGGGGGTCCTGACGTGGTTGGTGGCCGTGTGGAGAAAAGTGTGCGGCCGATGGTTGAGACGGGTCAATGAGCCTGTGTTGCTTCGTCATCCTATCGGGATATTGGTTCATCGACCGATGTTTGGCCGGGCGGATGTGAATTATTGCGCTACTCCGGCTCACTGGCAGGTTGCCAGCTTTGAGCCGCGGCAATAATCTGCGCCGTGCCGTCGTCGCCAATGACTTGTCCCGCCGCGGCAAGCCCGGCCAAGACTGCTCCCCCTACGCGAGGAGCGGTCGCATCGACCCCGGTCAGGTAAAGGTTGCGTATAGGGGATTGGACTCCCAACTGAAGGTCTCGATAACGAGCCGGTGTGGATGGCAATCCGTAAATAGCGCCTTTCGGGTGCCGCATAAAATGGTGGTAGGTCAGAGGAGTGCCCAATTCGTGGAAGTCGACCATTTCCTTGAAGCCAGGATAACGAGCCTCGACAAAATCCAGCAATGACTCGGAGATGCGTGCCTTGACGTCCAGATAGTCATCACCGCGTCTGCGCCAGGGCAAATCCTGCCAGGATTCGAACAAAGCGTAATCCAGGGGGGCAACTATCTGGCCGAGATGAGTTGTGGCCTCCTCATCATTGAGAGAAGGAAAAGAAAGGAAGGCAGTGCTTGGCTGACCGTCGAACAGGTCATTGCGCTGTTGAAACATTGCCTCGTGATCGAAGCTGGAGAAGAGCCAGTGATTGCCTCCCCGGAAACCGAGTTGCCTCGGGTCAGTCTGAAAGCCGATAAATAAGGTCACGACCTGGTAGCCGTCATCAGCCAATCGCTCCAGCGTCTGCCGCTTGGATGCCTGCAAGGCCGAGGGGCAAAGGCGGCAATAAGTCTGATAAGCCCCCACGTCGGAGATCACGACCGGCGCATAGAATATCTCTTCGTTGATCTGGCGACCGCGTGTCACGTTGGCTTTCACGCCAACCACCGCTCCGTTTTCAGTCACGATTTGGGTGACGGAATGGTTAGTCAGGCATTGACCTCCCTGCGACTCGATCAAGGGAATGACACTATCGGCGATGGTATTCGCACCCCCAATGGGCAAATAGGCTCCCTCGAGGTAACTGCCAACCACGAGTGCATGGGCAATGAAGGCGCTTTGGCTGGGGGGCAACCCATAATCCGCCCACTGCGAAGCCAGCAACGCTTTCAGACGCTGATCCTTGAACTGCCCGTCCAAATAGTCGGCGGTTGTTTGCAGCGCGAGCTCGTCCTCGGCCAGCCAATTTGTTTCCCCGTTTTCGGCTGCCAGAACGTGGTGCGAGAAAACCTCTTTGAGGCGTTGAACGTCTTTGAAGTAGCGTTCAATCGCACTGTGCTCCGCCGGAAAAAGACCAGTCAAACGTTGCACGTAAGAATCGGAGTCGTCGGGTACTTCAAAGGCCAGGTCGGGGTAGACAAAGGTCTCCAGGGGGGTGGGCAGCTTTTGCCACTTGACCTTACCTTGGGTTACCAGGTTGACCAACTTGCGGGTCAGAGTATTAGGAGCCATGTCACCCACATAATGCAGGCCGACGTTCCACTTGCGACCACCGGCTCGTTTAAAGGAATTGGTGTAACCACCAACCTTAAAAAGCTGC
>CAZHBM010000109.1:0-10336 GCA_964529945.1 uncultured Anaerolineales bacterium
AGGCTCTACCGCTGTTTGAGTCCAATGGGCCCAGTGCTTTACCTCCGTGCTACTACGCATCTCCAACCTGCATTGCCAATTCGGCCCAAATCTGATATGCTTCCTCCAGAATACCCACTAGTTGCAATCGCCCTGTGCGAAGCACGAAAAGCCAGGGGCGCACGGCCAAAAGCCGGGCCAACGGTTCAAGCCCGTTTCTTCACGCCCGGCAATAGGCCATCAGAGACTACCGAACAACCTCATATGAAAAGGAGCCGGCAATGCGCAAACCTGCCGAAAGTCTGGGATCTTTCTATCTGGGCGCGGAATACGACTACAAGACACAGACGCGGACCGACATTCCGCTGACGTACGACGCCCGAGACTTGACCACACACGCCGTCTGCGTCGGGATGACCGGCAGCGGCAAGACCGGCCTTTGTCTTGGATTGTTGGAAGAAGCCGCCCTGGACAAAGTACCGGCCATTCTGATTGATCCTAAAGGCGATATCACCAATCTTCTGCTCCAGTTTCCGGAATTGCGACCGGAAGACTTCCGGCCCTGGATCAACCCCGACGACGCCCGCCGAAAAGGATTGACGGAAGACGACTTCGCCAAACAAACGGCCGAACAGTGGCGCAAGGGGCTGGCCGATTGGGACATCGACGGCGAACGTATCCGGCAACTGGGCGAGACGGCCGAATTCACCATCTACACCCCCGGCTCCTCAGCCGGCGTGCCCATCAGTATTTTGACCAGCCTGTCGGCGCCGCAGCTCGACTTCGACCAGAACGCCGAGGCGATCCGTGAGCGGATTGCCGGCACGGTGGCGGCGTTGCTGGGTTTGGCAGGCGTGAAGGAAGACCCCATCCGCAGCCGCGAAGGCATCCTGCTCAGTACCATTCTGGAAAGTTTCTGGAGGCAGAAAAAAGACGTCGACCTGGTGGCGCTGATTACGTCCATTCAGGACCCACCTGTCACCCAGGTGGGTGTGCTGGACGTTGAATCCTTCTACCCCAAAAAAGAGCGCTTCGAGCTGGCAATGGCCTTCAACAACTTGATGGCCGCCCCAACTTTTCAGTCCTGGCTGGAAGGTGAGGCCTTGGACGTGGACAAGCTGCTCTACACCCCGTCGGGCAAACCGCGCCACTGCGTCTTCTATATCGCCCACCTGCCCGACAACGAACGTATGTTTTTCGTCACCCTGTTGTTGGAGAGCGTGTTGAGTTGGGTGCGCGCCCAGGCCGGCACCAGCAGTCTGCGCGCCCTGCTCTATTTTGACGAAGTCTTTGGCTATTTTCCACCCACGGCCGAGCCGCCCTCAAAAAGGCCGCTGCTCACGCTTCTAAAGCAGGCCCGCGCCTTTGGCCTGGGCTGTGTCCTGGTGACGCAAAATCCGGCCGACATTGACTACAAAGGACTGACCAACGCCGGCACGTGGTTCATCGGTAAGTTGCAGGCCGAACGCGACAAGATGCGTCTGTTGGAAGGTCTGCAAACCGCCGCCGGCGTCTCCGACGTTGAAGACTACGGCAACTTGATCGGCCAGTTGGCCAGCCGGGTCTTTCTGGTGCATAACGTGCACGACAAGAAACCGGTGGTCATGACCACCCGCTGGGTAATGTGCTATCTGCGCGGGCCGCTGACCCGCCCGCAGATACAGGAACTGGTCGGGCCGCACGAGACTACACCTGCTCCGGCCCGTAAAGCGGCCGAACAAGCGGCACCAGTGCCCGCTGCCGCCCAGGCAGCGGCCGGTACGGCCGGCGCGCCACCCAGCATTGACCCCGACATCCCGCAATTGTACGTGCCGGTGGAAGTCAGCGCGCCTCAGGCGGTGCGCCAGGCGCAGGAGTCGTTGGGCGTGCCGGCCGAGGCGGCCGAGGCGCAGTTGATGTACCGGCCGGTAGTCTTAGGGCAGGCCACGGTCCATTACGTGGATGCGAAACGCAACGTCAACGAAGAGGAACAAAAGACGCTGGCCGCCGAGGTATCCGGCCAGGTGTGGAAGGTGGATTGGGCGTCCGCCTTAGCGCTCCCCTACGGCCTGAAAGACACCGCCGGCAAACCGGCCAGCGTCGCGCAGGGTCAGGGACCCGCGTTCGGCACCTTGCCCAAGGGGCTGTCGGACCGGGCACTCAAGGACGCCGGCAAGGAGTTCGGCGACTGGCTCTACTACAACTGCCGGCTGGCTATGGCCACCCACAGCGAACTGGACATCACCCAGGCGCCGGGCGAGAGCCAGAGGGAATTCAAGTTACGTTTGCGCCAGGCAGCCCGCGAACGGCGCGACCAGGAAGTAGACGCGCTGGAGGAGAAGTACGCGGCGCGCATCGACAAGGTGCAGGAGAAGATCCGCCGAGTCGAAGACGAATTGGCCGCAGACCAGGCGGATTTTCAAGCCCGTAAACAGCAGGAAATGGTCAATGTCGGCGAGAGTGTGGTCGGGCTCTTCTTGGGACGCAGATCAACCCGCTCCCTCAGCAGCTACGCCAGCCGGCGCAGAATGACGACCAAAGCCAAGCTGGAGGTCGAAAAGACAGAGCGCGAGATGGCCGATTTGCAGGACGATATCGACAAACTGGAAGCCGAAATGAAGGAGGCCGCCGACGAGATCACCGCCAAGTGGGCCGAGAGCCTGGATGAGGGCCTGACGGAGACGTCAGTCAAACCGCGCCGCTCCGACGTGGACGTCAACGTCGTCGGCCTGGGTTGGCTGCCGACGTGGGTGGTTCGAGAAAAAGGTGAAGGGACGACCAAATCAGTTTCTATTGCGGCCTACAAGACTGTGGAACCAGAGACGGACTAAGGAGAGAGTTGTGACTGAAGCCGCCATTGTACGTCAGAATAAAGATTTTGAGATCGCATTTTGGGTGTTGCACGAAGACGAAAACGAAGAGCCGGCGTTTATCCCGGCCGAACACATCTACGACCTATCGCCCTATACCATGTTGCTGACGAGCCTCGGCTCGTGTACGACGGTCCTGCTCCACACCTACGCTCAGTATCACGAAATCGGCCTGGAAGAGGTGGAGATCCGGCTGCAGTATGCGCGTGTTTTCGACGAGGACTGCAAGAACTGCGAGGAGATCGACGCTTACGAGGAGCAGATCGAAGAGGAATACGAGTTCTTCGGCGACCTGACGGAAGATGAGAGAAAGCGCCTGTTTCACATTGCCAAGCAATGCCCGGTGTATAAGATGCTGCACGACGGTGTAACCGTTAGCTCGCGCCTGGCAGAGGCGAAAAAACCGGAGCCTGAGAGTGAGACGCTCAAAGAAAAAGAGGCGAAGACAGGCAAGAAATCGAAATAGCCTGAGCCGGTGTCTGCCCGCTTGAGGCTCTACGATGAGAGAGGCCCGACCAGACGAAAGGGTGAGGAACATCTATGTCACCAGCCAGGCAGCGGCGCGTTGCCGCTGAGGATATCTACCGACTGCAAATGATCACCGATTGCCGGCTGTCACCCGATGGCCGGCACGTTGTTTACTGCCTTCAGAGAACGGACAAAAAGACACACAGACGCTACAGCAACCTGTGGGTTGTGTCGGTCGCCGACGGGCGTGCTTTCCAGTTCACCTACGGAGACCAGACTGACAGCCAGCCCCGCTGGTCGCCCGATGGCCTCCAGATCGCCTTCGTCTCCAACCGAAAAGACGAAAAGCAGTCTCAAATCTATCTCATTCCCTTTACCGGCGGCGAAGCCCGGCCGCTGACCGATCTGAAAGGTCAGTTCGGCAGCATCACCTGGTCGCCCGCTGGAAAGCAGATCGCTTTCCAGTTTCGGAAAACCGACCCTGATGAGATCAAGCGCCGGGAAGACCCGGCCAAGAAGAAATTGGGCATCGTGTCGCGCCATATCACGCGAACATTCTACAAGCTGGATGGCGAGGGCTATCTGCCCGAAGAACGCTGGCACCTGTGGTTGCTTTACCCGCACACCGGCCGCGCGAAGCAACTGACCGACAGCACTGTCCATGACGAGTGGGACCCGGCCTGGTCGCCCGACGGCCAGAGCCTGGTGTACTGCTCCAACCGAAGCCTGGACCCCGATCTCGACCCGGACGCTGTCGATCTATTCTCGCTGGCCCTGAACAAGGGGAAGGAAACCAAGATAGAGACCCCCTACGGTGAAAAACGCCTGCCTTCTTTCTCGCCGGATGGCACCTGGGTGGCCTACTTTGGGTTGCAGGGCCGCGGCGACTGGTGGCAGAACCAAAAGCTGTGGAAGGTGAAACCGAGTGGGGAGGGAATAGCCTGCCTGACGTGCGCCTACGACATACACATTGACAGCTACACGCTCAACGACGTGGGCACGCCCGAACTGGTGCCGCCCACCTGGTCCCCCGACGGGACGCGACTGTATTTCCAGGTCGCCTTTCACGGCAGTACCCAATTGCGTTCAATAAAGGCTGATGGCACCGGGTTGGAGACGGTGATCGCTGAAGACGGCCTGGTCGGTAGCTACAGCATGGACAAGACCGGTGCCGGTTTGGCTTACTTCTTCGGCACCATCGACGACCCGGGGCAGGTGTGCTTCAAGGATCTCATTACCGGCAAACAGAAGGTCCTCACCCAGGTCAACACCAAGGTCCTCAAGCGCTATGATCTGGGTCAGGTGCGCCAGGTGTGGTTCAAAGGCGCGGCCGGCAACGATCTGCAGGGATGGATATTGTTGCCGCCCGACTTCGACGAAACCAGGCAATACCCGGCCATTCTGGAAGTCCACGGCGGCCCCCTATTGCAGTACGGGAACACCTTCATGCACGAGTTCTACTACCTGGCGGCTAACGACTACGTGGTCTTCTTCTGCAACCCTCGCGGCGGGCAAGGCTACGGGGAGGCCCACGCCCGGGCCATTTGGAATGCCTGGGGCACGGCCGACTACGACGACCTGATGGCCTGGACCGACTACGTGGCCGGTCTGCCATACGTCGATCCGGAGTCACTGGGAGTGGCCGGTGGCAGTTACGGCGGGTTTGTCGCCAACTGGATCATCGGCCACACAAATCGCTTCAAGGCGGCTGTCAGCCAGCGCAGCGTCAGCAACCAGATCAGCATGTGGGGCTCCAGCGACTACAACTGGAACTTCCAGATGGAAGTCGGCGACGATCTCCCCCCGTGGGAAAACGTGGAGCAATACTGGCGACTGTCGCCGATGAAGTACATCGGTAATACAAACACGCCGACGCTTTTCATTCATAGTGAGCAGGATTTTCGCTGCGCAATGGAACAGGGTGAGCAAATCTACGTGGCCCTGAAAACAATGGGCGTCGACACCGAGCTAATCCTGTTTCCCGAAGAATCCCACGGCCTTTCCCGCGAGGGTCGCGCCGACCGGCGCGTCGACCGGCTGCAGCACATCCTGCGCTGGTTCGACCGCTATCTGAAACCGTCAACCGAGTGAACCCGACGCACAGTAGAGGAACCGACCCTATGGACAAACCTAACAGGCTGTTGATCGTCTGGTCCAGCGCGGACCGGCGTGTGGCGTTGAGCAACGCCTTCATGTACGCCCGCGCATCCGCCCGCAACGGCTGGTGGGATACGATTCGCTTCGTGATTTGGGGGCCATCGGCCCACTTGCTGACATTTGACCAGGAACTCCAGGCCGGAATCAACGAGCTACAGGATAACGGTGTGCACGTGATGGCCTGTCGCGCCTGCAGCGACATGTACGCAGCCTCCGAAAAATTGGAGGCGTTGGGCGTCGAGGTGATCTACATCGGAGAGACCTTCACCCACATGCTGCAAGACGGCTGGACCTGCCTCACCTATTAGCCGGCCCGTCTACGTCGCCGATCAAGGGCAGATCGCGCGCCAACATGTCCTGCAGGCTTTCGCGGCGCTGGATCAGTCGAGCCTGGCCGTCCCGCACCAAAACCACCGCCGGGCGCGGGGTCATATTGTAGTTGCTGGCCATCGACAGGCAGTAGGCGCCGGCCATCGGCACCGCCAAGAGGTCGCCGGCCTGCACACGCGGCAAAGCAACGTCCCGCGCCAGCCAGTCGCCAGACTCGCAGGCCCGGCCGGTCACGGTCACTACCTCTTCGTCCGGCGCCAGCATTTTGGTTGCAGCTACCACTGTGTAGCGGGCGCCATACAGCGCCGGGCGAATGTTGTCCGTCATCCCTCCGTCGACGGACAGGTAGGTCCGGACGCCGGGGATGTACTTGCGGGCGCCAGCCGTGTAGAGCGCCACACCCGCCCGGGCGATCAAGGACCGGCCCGGCTCGAGGATCAGCTCGGGCGGTGGAAGGTCTTCAGCCCGGCAGGTTTGGATCACCGCCGAACAGACGGCGCCCAGCCAGGCATCCAGATCCGGTGCAGGATCGTCCTCCACGTAGGCAACCGCCAGCCCGCCGCCAGGGCTCAACTCGCGCAGTTCAAAGCCGGTCTCGGCCTGCATCCGGCCGGCAAAGAGAATCAACCGCCGGCAGGCTTCCGCAAGCGGTTGGCTCTCAAATATCTGCGAGCCGATGTGGGTGTGCAGCCCTACCGGTTCCAGCCAGTCACTGGTCACCGCTATCCGCACAGCCCGTTCGGCATCCCCGTTGGCCAGCGGAAAGCCGAATTTTGTGTCCAGAACACCGGTCTTCCGATAAGCGTGGGTGTGAACGTCGACATCGGGTGTGATCCGCAACCAGATCGACACCCGCCGGCAGCGTTGCGCCGCCAGTCCTTCCAACTGACGCAACTCATCGAAGTTGTCGACCACGACGCGGCCGACACCGGCATCTAACGCCATCGCCAGTTCGTCCAACGACTTGTTGCTGCCGTTCAGATGGATTGTTTCGGCCGGGACTCCGGCCGAAAGGCCGCAGTGAAGTTCGCCGGCCGAGACCACATCCAGTCCGATTCCTTCCTGGAAAAACAACTCGGCCAGAGCCAGATTAAGACCGGCTTTGGCGGCATAGGTAACCCGGGTTTGCGAAGGGTATTGCCGGCGCAACGACTGCTGAAAGTTTCGGCACTGCGTGCGCAGGGTAGTCTCGTCGAATACGTAGACCGGCGTGCCAAAACGTTCGGTCAGAGAGGAAACCTCACAGCCACCAACGGTCAGCCGGCCCTGGTCGTCGACCTGGCCGGTCAGGGGAAAGAGGGAGGCGGTTCTCATCGCAGCCGGCTACCTATGACTGTCCGGACAGCGATTGCGGGCCCTTTCCGATCGCCGTCAGAACGGCTCGCCGACTCAGGCACGCAGCGTTGCCACCAATCTCAGCGGGCTCAGCAGCAACTCAAGCGCCGACTTGATATCCTTGGTAAGTATATCCGCCGCCAGAATAGTCTCCGTGGCCGTACCCTCATCCAACAAGACGGCAATGCCCAAAGCCGCCTGCTTGAGCATCAATTTGTCGTTGCGACCGTTGCCAATGCACACAGTCGCCTCGGCTCCCAGGCGGTTGACGTGTTCCACCTTGGCGATATCTTGCGGCACATCGGTCGGCAGCACGGTCAGCAAAACCGGCAGGTCACGCAGTTGAGATTTCGCCTTGCCAAAGGTGTCGGCGGTAACGACATAGATCTCGACGTCCTTAGACAGCCGCTTGAGTCTCTTTTTTACGCCTGAAGTCAATTCACCATCAATGGCCATCGTGCCGTTAAAATCCAACACCATGTATTTCAGTTTCAAGTCGCCGTAGCCGGGGATAGAGATTTCAATCATGTTGACCTCGCATTTCTTGGGATTAGAAACGCCGCCCGCGAGCAGTCTCGGGAAACAGGCAGGCGCAGTCGCGCCCTTGGGAACTCGCAATTGCGGCTGCTGTCAATCAGGAATTATACCACGACTCCGGCGCCAATCCATAAGGCGGAAGTGGTTTGGGCGTGTCCTAAATCTTCTTCAGGAGAAATTGGGCCGTGCCAAGGCTTGACTGCGAAGTGGGTTCGTGAGAGACAGCTCACACAGTGTTTTGAGAAGCGCATAGAATAGGAAAAACCGTGGGGTTAAGCCGGTGAACAGTCCTGGCGCCGGGATGCTTCCGGCGCGAGGCGTAGAGCCGACCCGGACACGCATCAGGACGGACGCAGACGGTGCGGAGAAAAAAGCAAGGATAGGCTATCATCTGGCAGAACGAGCGGTAAAGGGCAAAGGTGTCGCCGTAGGCGGTCGGCCGCCGGACGGACGCACCTTCACGGCGGCAAGTGGGTTATCGAGGTTGGCCGGATCCACCGGCAATTCTTCGCCGGCTGCCTGATGGCAGCGGATAGACCAGATTTCCAGTTTATTAAACCGCTGACCCGGCTAATGCAGCACCGAGTCAGAATGCTCCTGATGGAGCGCCAGCAAACAGTTCACCCGGCCGGCCAGTTCTTTGTCGCGCCTGCAGCGCAACCAAAGCCGCAGCGCCAGCAGGCGTTTTCGGATATCGTGTAAGAGGTCAAGCATCGGCGAAGTCCCCCAGTTATTATGGCCTCATTTTATCACAATATGTCAACTGAGTCATCCGTGCCAACTCGTATGTCGTCTGGGCGATAGGGACGAAAAAGTCGGCCGGTCACCGTAATACGAGGAATTTCGAAAAGTCGAGGTTCAGGATGCGTTTCAGTTCCGCCGCCTTGCCGGCCTGGCTCAGTTCGACAAACAGAAACGCCAGCACCGGGTAACGAGAATAGTCAATTGGACGCACCTCGAGCGTATGGCTGAACTCGGCCAGCAATGATTCCCAGTCCACGTCAACGATTGACGCAACGTTCACCCCAGCCGGAATGTTGGCTACCACCAGCGCATAGCTTCTGTCGTTGCCCCGGCCCCGATCAGATAGTATTCGCTCCCAACCGGGCCTGGTCTGCTTGAAATAATGTTCGTAGACGTTAACACCGTAGGCATAGTGGGCGATATCGGTCGTACACCATCCGGCGAAACGCATCGGGTTGATTTCAATCGGCACGTAGCGCCCGTCTGGAGCAACCCGCAATTCCATATGCACGGGGAAGTTGCGCAACGGTATCAGTTCGCCCACGGCTTGCAGCAAGCCCAGAAATTCCGCGCGCCAACGGCTGACAATATCAGCCGACGTCATGTAGATGCGGTCGCTCACGTCGGTGGCCGAGGAGAAATCGTGCTGCAGGATATTCAAGATGACCGGTTGGCCGTCTTCCCCATAATACGCATCGACGGCATACTCCGTCCCTTCGACCATCGCCTCGACAATAAACTCAGTGCTATCCATGACTTCTGGCGGGTAGAGATGGGCCACGGCACGCATTTCATCCTGGATGATTGTCGCCGTCTGCTGCAGTTGGGTGACATCGGTCACCGGGTGCACACCCATACTGAAAAAACCGACGGCAGGTTTGACGATAACCGGGAACCTCTCGGGTGCGATGCGCATGTGGCCCAAGTCATCGAGCCGTACGGCGTCGAAGTAGTAGTCCGGGAACAGCGGCTGCAGCAACTGGCGAAAGCGTACCTTGTTCTTGAAGGTAGCGATTTTGTCGGGCAGGTCACAAAAACCCAGGTGTTCATTGATCCAACTGAGACTGTTCTCAGAATTGGTATACACCATTGGATATGGCAATTGGCGCTCAATCTGCACCGCTTCCGGCGTGTCTACGAATTTGAGCCGCGGGCGATTTTGGAGCACTTCCAGTCGTGGGTTGCTCAACACCGGAACGCCGAGCCGTTCGGCCGTGTCCAAAAGGAATTCCGATACGTAGGGTTGGTCAAGGATGAACATGTCGTTTACCTGCTTGTCTGAGATATGTCGGGAGGAGGTTTTAGGCCGCCGATAGACGAAACGCAATCATAGCACACTCGTCAAAGGCGGGCAAGAGCCAGCCGGGCACCAAAGGGCAAAGAACGTGATCCCGGGCAAGGGATCGGTAGGGTCACGAACGTCCTCTCCGGCCGGGGAGAGATGAACCGGTAACGACCATCGAGGACCCGGCCGGCCGAGATTGGGCATGCCCGCCCGCTCATGTTATTATTCAGCAGCATACTTCAGTCGGGAGTAAACATCGTGCAGGCGGGGAGCACCACTGCCCGCACGTGGCTCCAATTTCCGTCTGAAGCACCTGGAACCAGCCAGTAGTTTAGGAGGAAACATCATGCTCGAGATGATCAAGAAACGTCGAAGTATCCGCAAGTACACCGGCGAAGTGCTTACCGATGACGAGGTTAAGACTCTTCTGGAAGCAGCCATGGCCGCGCCGTCGGCATCCAATCTGCAGCCGTGGGATTTTGTGGTAGTCCGAGATACAGAGGCACGTGAAAACCTGTCAAAGATGAAGACCTGGAGCTTTATGTGCAAGGATGCCGGAGCGGTCTTTGTGGTCCTTGGCGATGAGGAAAAATCCCGCCACTGGATACAGGACTGCAGCGCAGCCACCGAGAATCTTCTGCTGCAAGCGGCA
>CAZHBM010000110.1:0-10214 GCA_964529945.1 uncultured Anaerolineales bacterium
CCACTTCCCACACCGACGCCTATGGCAACTGCGACATCGATACCTATGTCCCCGACTGTGACTCCGTTTCCCATTGTCCCAACCAGCACCCCACCACCACCGCCACCACCGAGCACAGCCACAAATACACCACCTCCGCCACCGCCGCCGCCATCAGCAACTTCTGTATGCCAGGACAACGCCGAATTTGTGAGTGACGTGACTATCCCTGACAATAGCCAGGTGCCACCTGGCAGTGCCTTTGTCAAGGTCTGGCAATTGCGGAATACAGGCACCTGTACCTGGAGCCTTGAATATGGCCTGGCCTTCGTGCAAGGAGACCAACTGGGTGGGCCAAGCCCATACCCAATGCCAAAACTCGTCGAGCCTGGTGAGACGGTGGATATTGCCCTACCGATGATATCGCCCATTTTGGCTGGCACGTATACCGGTTACTGGCAAATGATAAACGACAAGGGGCAGAATTTCGGCGGGTTGGTGCATTTTCGCATCCAGGTACCCAATTTCTAATGAAATTCAAATACTCCTGTAATGGCAGGTTAATAAAGATGAGGCATAATAACATCGCCGGCTGTATAGACCATTCAGCACCAAGTCATTGGTGTTGAAAATGGTATTTTGTTGCCGTCATCTTTGGAAGTATTAGGATAGGTGATTTAAGAATGATGAGATTTGACCGATTCACGGAAAGGGCTCAGGATGCTGCGATGCGCGCCTATGAGACTCTCCGGCGCTATCAGCACAGCCAGGCCGACACAGAACATTTGCTGTTGGCGCTACTTGAGCAACCGGATGGACTGATTCCAGAAATACTGGATGCAATGGAGATCGACGTTGACGAATTGACGGAGCAGGTGGAAAATGTCCTGAAGTCTAGCCCCAAGGCAAAAACGTCTGATCTGAATCCAACTGTCGTGGGACAGGTTTTCATTACGCCCCGTTTAAAAAGAGTGCTCGACCTCTCAAATGAGGAAGCCAGTCGCTTGGGCGACGAGTACATATCAACAGAGCACATTTTCCTGGCAATTGGTAGTGAAAGAGGCACGCCGACGGCCCGGATTTTCCAGGAAATGGGTATCACGCGCGATGAAGTGTTGGAGACCATCAAAGAAATGCGTGGCGGCCAGCACGTCACCAGCCCACAAGCTGAAAGCCATTTCCGCACGCTCGAGAAGTACGGCCGTGACCTCACCCGAATGGCCCGAGAAGGCAAATTGGACCCGGTAATCGGGCGTGACGAAGAGATCTTGCGCGTGATCCAGGTTCTCTGCCGGCGCACAAAAAACAACCCGGTTCTGATCGGCGAAGCCGGTGTGGGTAAGACGGCCATCGTTGAAGGATTGGCTCAGAAGATTGCCAGTGAAGATGTCCCGGAATTGCTCATGGGCAAGCGCGTCGTCAGTCTGGATCTGGGGGCTTTGGTAGCCGGTACGCGTTTCCGAGGAGAGTTTGAAGAACGACTCAAATCGGCAATGGAGGAGATCCAACATTCCGAAGGCGAGATCATCCTGTTCATCGACGAGCTACATACGGTCGTCGGTGCCGGGGCGGCTCAGGGAGCGGTCGACGCCAGCAATATGATGAAGCCGGCCTTGTCCAGAGGCGAGCTCCAATGTGTGGGAGCCACTACCTTGGATGAGTACCGACAGTATATCGAGCGTGATACGGCTCTGGAGCGCCGCTTCGCGCCTGTGTTTGTCGACGAGCCGACCGTAGAGGAAACCATCTGTATGCTGAGCGGCCTGCGCGACCGTTACGAAGCCCACCACGGCGTTAAGTTCACCGACGAGTCGTTGAGTACGGCCGCCCGGCTGACGCACCGTTATGTGACAGACCGACGGCTGCCCGACAAGGCGATCGACGCCATTGATGAGGCAGCCAGCAAGCTGAGAGTTGCCATCTACTCGATGCCCGAAGAGCTGAAAGAGATGAAGAAACGCCTCAATCAGTTGCAGGTCGAGGAAGAGGCAGCCTGGCAGCAACGGAACTACGAACGGGCAGCTGAAGTAAAAAGTGAACGCATCCGCTTGGACGGTGAATTTCAGGAGCAACGTGACCAGTGGCGCCAGGAAAAGAACCTGGACGAGGTGGTCGAGGTCAACGACATCGTGTCGATTATCTCCAACTGGACAGGGATTCCGCTGCGTGAAATGATGCAGACCGAAGCTGAGAAGCTGTTGGAGATGGAAGACAAGCTGCACGAGAGAATCGTCGGCCAGGATGAGGCCATCCAGGCAGTCTCGGACGCCATCCGGCGGGCGCGTTCAGGTCTGAAGGATCCGAACCGGCCAACGGGTGGGTTCCTGTTCCTGGGTTCCAGTGGCGTGGGCAAAACCGAATTGGCCAAGGCATTGGCCTGGTTCCTGTTTGACGACGAGGAAGCGTTGCTGCGCGTGGACATGAGTGAGTATCACGAGAGTCACACAGTCAGCCGCTTGTTTGGCGCTCCCCCAGGCTACGTTGGCTACGATCAAGGAGGGCAACTGACGGAAGCTGTGCGTCGGCGCCCCTACCAGGTGATCCTGTTTGACGAAATCGAGAAGGCGCATCCCGACGTCTGGAACGCACTGCTACAAATTCTTGAGGACGGTCGACTGACCGATGGACAGGGACGCATCGTCGATTTCCGCAACACGGTCATCATCATGACCAGTAACGTCGGCACCCAGTTTGGCGCCAAGGGCGGCAGCCTGGGATTCCAGCTCAAGGGCGGAACGATGACCAGCACAGAAGATCGCAAAATGCGCAGCAACATTGAAGATTCGCTGCGGCGCACTTTCCGCCCCGAGTTCCTGAACCGAATCGACGAGATTGTGATCTTCCATCCGTTGACCCAGGAACACATCAAGCAGATTATCGACCTGCAAATGCAGGAGATTGCAGACCGGTTGGCCGAGCACGGCATCGCAATAAATTTGTCCGAAGCCGCCAGAGACTGGTTGGCCGAGGAAGGCAACGATCCAGAGTTCGGCGCTCGTCCGCTGCGGCGAACATTGCAGAAGAAGGTCGAGAGTCCTTTGTCGGTCAAACTGCTGCGCGGTGAGTTCCACTCGGGCGACACAGTTCAGGTCGATTTGGACGATAACGATCTGGTCTTCCGCAATGGCGAAGAAGTAGAGGCGTTGGTCGGCATCGTCATACCAAACGCCGAATCGGAGATTAGTCAGTAAGAAGAGGACTCTAAGGATCCGTCTGGCAGAGACTTTTGCCACTCTGCCATTTGGGTGAAAAATTGGCGGCGCATGTCCAAAAGGTTAAGACCTGAGGCATGCGCCGCTTGATTCTAGTCTCGCAAGGAAATCGTCTTCACCTTTTCGCCGCAGTCTCCGCCCAGATTAGATATCTGGCTGCACAACGGCCGCACGACGTTGGGTGGTACCATTTCCGTCACATCTCCGCCGGCAAAACACACTTCTTTGACGACGCTGGAACTCAGGAAAGAGAATTTCTGGCTGGCCATCAGGCAGACCGTGTCAATCCCCGAATCCAGGCTGTGATTCGTGTGTGCCAGCTGAAACTCCCACTCGAAATCGGAAATAGCCCGCAGCCCACGTACGATTACGGTCGCGTCCTGTTGGCGGGCAAAGTCGATGGTCAGTCCAGAATAAAGCAGCACCCGCACGTTTGTCAGGTGCCCCAGCGCTTCCTGCGTCATCTTCCATCGTTCTTGCGCCGGGAAAAGAAGGTTTTTCATCGGGCGGTCATAGATGCCAACTGCCAACTCTTCAAACAAGGCTGCCGCGCGAGTCGCAATATCAACGTGACCGTAGGTGATCGGATCGAACGTAGCTGGGTAAATGGCTCGTGTCACGGGTTTTTCCCTCCTCGGAAGAACGGACACCTAGCTGGGATCGGCACCCTGATGCCAGAATTTCTTCACCTTGTGAGCCAGAAGTTCATGCTGTGGCTGTTCCAGTTGGGGATCTTCGCCAAATATCTCCTGCGCCTGCTCGCGAGCCAATTCCAGGAGATTCATATCACTCAGTCGCGCCAACTGGATGTCCGGCAATCCGCTCTGCCTGGTGCCGAAAAACTCGCCGGGGCCGCGCAATCGCAAGTCTTCCTCAGCCAGCCTGAAACCATCACTCGTCTCGCTTATGATGCGCAAGCGGGCCTTCGCCTCTTCGGTGGTGATGTCGGCCAATAACAGGCAATAACTCTGATGCGCTCCCCGTCCCACCCGGCCACGAAACTGGTGCAATTGGGCCAGGCCAAACCGGTTGGCTCCTTCGACCAACATAACCGTCGCATTGGGCACGTCAATGCCGACCTCGACAACGGCCGTAGATACCAGAATGTCCAGCTCCCCTTGCCGGAACTGCTTCATCACCGCATCTTTTTCGGCGGCTTTCATGCGACCGTGGACCAAACCCAGCCGGAGGTCGGGAAAGATTTCTTTTGAAAGTCGCTCATACTCTTCCACGGCCGACTTTGCCTCGACTGACTCCGACTCTTCGACCAGTGGGCAGATCACAAAGGCCTGCCGTCCCGCTTCGATTTGAAGCCGGACGATCGTGTAGGCGCGCTCGCGCTCCAGTGGCGCCATCCAGTGGGTCTCAATCGTCTGCCGGCCGGGCGGCATTTCATCAATTACCGACAGATCCAAATCGCCGTACAATGTGAGCGCCAATGAACGAGGGATGGGCGTAGCACTCATAACCAGGACGTGAGGATGGTATCCTTTGTCGCGCAACAGGGTTCGCTGCTGCACGCCGAAGCGATGTTGTTCGTCAACAATTGCCAGCCTGAGGTCGTTAAACTCCACAGTCTCCTGGATCAACGTGTGAGTGCCAACGATGAGTTTTGCCGTTCCATCGGCGATTTCCGCGTAGATCGTCTGGCGTTGGCCGGCGGGGGTGCTGCCGGTTAACAACCGGACCGGAATGTCGAACTCAGGATGCATTTCACAGAATCTGGCCAAAATGGTCGTAATTGCCTGGTAGTGCTGTTCAGCCAGAATCTCGGTAGGCACCATCAAGGCCGACTGTCCGCCGCCGGCAGCCGTCACCAGCATGGCCGCCAGTGCGACGATAGTCTTACCCGAGCCCACATCGCCCTGCAACAACCGGTTCATTGGGACCGATCGCTGCATATCGCTCAAGATATCCTGCAGCGATCGTATCTGAGCAGCCGTCAACTGGAAGGGCAATGATGCCAGGAAGGCATCTACCAGAGTGGTAGAGACTGTAACCGGTCGTCCTGGTTCTGATCGCCAGGCCTGCCTTTGGCGCATAACGCCCAACTGGATGAAGAGCAATTCATCAAAGGCCAAACGCCGGCGAGCGGCTTCCAGTCGATCCAGATTATCGGGAAAATGGATCTGGCGAACGGCATCTTCGAGAGACAGCAGATTCATATGTTGGCGGCGTTCGGGCGGCAGGTGGTCGGGCAAACGCGGCTGGTAACGGGCCAAGATGCGATCGCCAATTAGGCTGCGCAGCCATTTCTGCGTAATCCCCTCTGTCAGCGGGTACACCGGCACCAGGCGGCCAGTATGCAGCAACCGCTTGTCTACCACTTCCCATTCCGGCTCACGGAAAATGAGCCGGCCCAAATACTCGTCGATCTCACCACTGACGGTGATCTGAGTACCCGGTTTCAACCGATCCGCCAGCCACGGCTTGTTGAACCACGTGATTTCAATAGTACCTGTCTGATCCGACAAGGTACAATTGACAATCTTCAAACCGCGCCGGGAATCTCTGACGCTACTTTCCCAGACCGTACCCAGCACGGTCACCCGCTCACCCACCTCGAGTTGATTGATGGTTTTTAACGTGCGGTAATCGACGTACCGCCGCGGGTAGAGCGACAACAAATCACCTATGGTACTCACATTCAGTCGGGCCAGGCGTTCGGCAAAGGTCTTTTTGATGCCCGGAAGTGTCGTCACCGAAGCCTCAAGACCTCTCAGGTCGGCCACTTGTGGAGGCGCAGACTGCTTGACCGGCGGTGGCGGCGCCGTGGGTATCGGAGGTTCCGGCTCGATCACCGCCTCGGCCGGAGTTATGTGAGCCGGCGTGGACTCAACCGTGTGACCCTGCGCAGGCTGTCCCGCTTCTTGTTCAACCCGATCGGCTATCAAGGAGAGAATTTCCTCGATCAAAGCCGCACGACCGGCCACATCCAAACTCGGATACGGGCGCATCATTCCAGCCAGTCGCTCGATGAGCAGGCGATCTTCGGTGGTATTCACCTGGGTGACCGCTTCCACGGCCCAGGTGTCTGGAATATGCTCCACCCCGGTAATGATCGCCTTGTTACGATAGCCCATTTTCCGTTCTTGATCGAGCATTTTGTGGAGAGTCTCAAAAGGGGATGCCATACGTTTCCTACCTCTTAGTCAATAACCAACTATCGAAATTCATCTTAACATGCTCAATAGGGCTAGTCAATTGTCGCCGACAATCGGATATTGACGTAACCACCGCACCGGCTTATCGAGCACGCGAGACATACGAATTGTGCCGCATCCAGAAACGCCAGGCAAGGCCGACATCTGCCGGGTCGGCATACTGGATGCCCACACGCGGTCCCGACATCACCAGATCTTCAGGTACCGGTCGTCCCTGCTCAAGCCAGAGAAGGTTACCATCAACCATATCGGTCCCATTCAACGATTTGTCGATAGCCATTGCCTGGGTCAGTCGTGCCGGCCCACTGGTCAGGTCTCGTTCACTTCGCACCGTGCCCTTGGCCTCGCGCAGACGATACATAGTCGCCAGGCCTTCCAGGGGTTGGACAGCCCGGAACAAAACGGCGGCCGGGAACCCCTCTTCGCGGGTGACGATATTCAGCATCCAATGCATACCATAGGTGAAGTAGACGTAGGCATAGCCGGGCGGCCCAAACATGACCTCATTGCGTGGGGTGAGGCCGCGGCTGGCGTGGCAGGCGCTGTCGGCCGCACCAACGTACGCTTCACATTCGACGACCATACCTACCAAACGCTCGCCATCCAATTGGCGCACCAACCGTGCTCCCAGGAGGTTGCGGGCCACGCCAACGGTATCTTCCGCGAAAAACTTGCGTGAAAGACGACTCACTTCAGCTACCCTTCCTTCTTGTCCGCTTTAGGCGGCCAAGCGACTCATTATACACGAAGCCGCTGAGGCCGTACAATCGGTACAATTCAGCCATAGGGCATACGCATCTAATTCGAGCCCTTGTGGGTGCTGTCAGAGGAGAAGCGTCTCATCTTCGTGTCCTTATGGTCAATCACGAGGACAACCGATCGGATTCATTGTGGGGGTCAGGCATTCTGGTGTCTATAGCGGCGATTTGACGCAAGATGTTGCCATTGGAACGGATGAATGCCCCTCTGGCGAGGACTTCGCTGACCCGAGTTGCCAATACCCGGCGCGGCGGTCAAAACGGGTCAGGCAACGGTTGATTTCACAATAACAAAATTGCGCTAGGATAGGATGTTGGTTATTGCGTTGCCAGCCCCCTACGTTGACGCTGGTTTGTGACGCCCTCCTTGGCCCACGTTGACCTCCAGGCGTCGCTTGTTGGTTATAGGCTGGCCAATTTAGATGCGTTTGCCCTGAATTCAGCCAGGTGTGTCCCATTTTTTTCTTGGATGGCCATGTGAGTCGGCAGCCGATTTTTTCTTGTGAGGGAAAGGTTTTCCACCCACAAGAAATGGAGATTATGGCTAATACTGAGCGCTTCTTCAAAGGTCAGGTGGGTTGTCTCGCACCGACCTATTTCGCAGCCAAGCCTTGGTTCGGTCCCATTTCTCCAACAAAAAGACCTGGCACAGACCCAACTCGGCCTGTCTGCATTGCAGGCAGTAGTCAGATATGGTAAAATTGCCGTCAGCTTGTCCGCGGCAACCTAACACCGCTGACATAATCTTCCCGGCAGGAGGCCGCAGTCAATGGTTGACTTCACACCTGAACCTTTTCGGATCAAATCTATAGAACCCATCCGCCAAACGACATTCGACGAACGAGTTAAGATATTGCACACTGCTGGATATAACCTGTTTAATGTTCGAGCCGAGGACGTGTACATCGATCTGTTGACCGACTCGGGCACTGGCGCTATGAGCCAGAACCAATGGGCAGGAATCATGCTCGGTGACGAGAGTTACGCCGGCTGCCGCAATTTCTTCAACCTCAAGGATACGATTGAGCAGATATTCGGCTTCAAATACTTCACGCCCACCCACCAGGGGCGGGGCGCTGAAAACGTGCTCTTTAGCGTGATGGTCAAACCCGGCCAATACGTGCCCAACAACATGCACTTCGACACCACCATGGGTAACATTCTCGCACGTGGAGGACACCCAACCAACCACGTGATCCCCGCCGGTCTCGATCCTGCCGACACTTCTCTGTTCAAGGGCAATATGGACGTAATGGCCCTTGAAGCTTTCATCCAGCAGGTAGGTCCCGAAAATATTCCACTGGGCATGATAACGATCACCAACAACTCCGGCGGCGGCCAACCGGTATCGGTCGAGAACATCCGCCAGACAGCGGCCGTTTATCATAAGTACGACATTCCCTTCTTCATCGATGCTTGCCGCTATGCCGAAAACGCTTACTTCATCCAGCAACGAGAGCCGGGATACGCCGACAAGAGCACACTCGAGATCGCGCGCGAGGTCTTCTCCTACGCCGATGGATGCCTGATGAGTGCCAAGAAAGACGGCCTGGTCAATATTGGCGGGTTTGCGGCGATGAATGACGAGACCATTTTCCGCCGTGTTTCTCAGGAAATGGTCCTACGGGAGGGCTTCCCAACGTACGGGGGGCTGGCCGGTCGTGACCTGGAGGCGATGGCACGCGGGCTGTGGGAAGGTTTGGACGAGACTTACCTCGCCTATCGCATCGGCCACACGCGCTACCTGGCCGACTGCCTGCGGGAGGCGGGGATTCCGTTGGTCGAACCGCCCGGCGGCCACGCAGTCTACGTGGATGCCCGGCGTTTCGTGCCCCACATTCCGCAAGAGCAGTTCCCGGCCCAGGCCCTGGCGGCCGCCATTTATCTCGAAGGTGGCATCCGCCTGGCCGAGATCGGCGGCGTATCTTTCGCCCATAAACATGACGAAACCGGCGAATGGGTCTACCCAGAGTTAGAACTGGTACGTATGGCAATCCCGAGACGGGTATATACTCAGAGCCATCTCGACTACGTCGTGGGGACGATTTCAAGCCTCTGGAAAAAGCGGGACCAGATACGTGGCGTGCGCATCACTTACCAAACCGAGTTTTTGCGTCATTTCACAGCCAGATTCGAGACGATACAAGCTTAAGCCGGCTGAATACCGACAGGGTAAGGTCTATGGAACAGCCATTGGACAACAATATCGAGAATGACGGTATGGCCCCTTCAGAGCCGGGCAGTTACATTCTGATCGCCCATCTGGACCGACCTGTCAAGATAGCAGTTGGAAAACTGGGAAAATTCGACTTCGAGCCGGGATATTACACTTACGCCGGCAGTGCGCTTGGCCCGGGCGGCCTGTCCGCCCGCCTGGCCCATCATCATGCAGACAACAAGCGTCTCCAATGGCATATTGACTATTTGCTTCAGTATGCCAAGATCGTCGAGATTTGGTGGGCGGTCGATCCCAAGCGCAAGGAGTGCACCTGGGCGTCGGCGCTACGCGCCATTCCGGGCGGCAAAGTACCCGTGCCAAATTTCGGCGCCTCCGATTGCCGCTGCCTGTCGCACCTGGTTTTCTTCGACGAACAACCGCAATTCGCCAGTTTTGCTCGAGCCCTGGCCGACATTGAATTCTGAGCTAAGATCCTATTCAGCTTGTGGCGAATCGCCGACGCCCTACCCGTTTTGTCCGTTTGTTCCCTTTGCACCTTCGAGATCTAACGGCTGACCGCCGGTACCATAACACCTGGGATGATAATTGATGAAAGTTCTGTTGGTTTCCAAAGCCTGCGTCGTCGGGTCGTACCAAAAAAAATTGGAGGAGATCGCCAAATACGACGATGTCGATTTGACGGTCGTCGTACCGCCTGAATGGCAGGATGAGCGTGGCGTGCTGCGCCTGGAACGCGCTCACACTAGCGGCTATACGTTGCGGGTCGAACCGATCAGCCTCAACGGGCACTTCCACACTTTCTTTTTTCCGACATTGCCAAATGTGATGAAAGAGGCACAGCCGGACATTGTGCACGTGGAGGAGGAGCCGTATAACCTGGCGACTTTCCTGGCCGTTCGAGCCGCCAGGCGCCACGGTGCCC
>CAZHBM010000111.1:0-10160 GCA_964529945.1 uncultured Anaerolineales bacterium
CCCGGCACGCAGACTGAGACCGGATCCTCCGGTGTTGGCCACTTTTACGTAGCCACCTACTTGAATCTCGGTGGCGGTCGCCGGTTCAGGGGCGGCCGTTGGGGGGATCGGTGTCGGCGTGTCAATCGGCTGGGGCGCCGTGGGCTGTGTTTCCACTGTAGGTACCAGCGTCGGCGTTTCGACCATCAAAGAGGCAATCGTGGGCGTGGCCGGCAGCACCGCTGTCGGTAGAATGGTGGGTGTTGGCGGAGGTTGCTGTTTGCTCACCAGACGAAGCACCCCCAAAGCAATCAAGCCGATAGTCAATAGGCCGGCCAGGCCGCCGATGAGCAGCCACACAATGGGAAAACCAACATCTTCTGCATCCTCATCCAATCGGCGAGGACGTCTTTGTTCCGGGGTTTCCCAA
The DNA here is from genome assembly GCA_964529945.1 of uncultured Anaerolineales bacterium. Lineage (GTDB taxonomy): Bacteria > Chloroflexota > Anaerolineae > 4572-78 > NAK82 > CAZHBM01. The sequence continues at coordinate 410 of CAZHBM010000111.1, forward strand.
TCCCAGTTATCGTCAGGCGGTTGATCGTGTGTCATTCCATTTGCCTCCTGTGAAAAATGGCGAAAAGACGCAACATACAGGCAACAGCGGCAGGGGGGCATGGGACAGATTTACCCAAATCAGGGCTTCTTGTCAAAACTCATAGGCACGCGGCCTGCCTTTCATCACAGATTTGCGCGCAACCTCGAGCCGAAAGCCGGACTCATTGTATCAAGTCTTGTGCTAACGTGCAAACATTCCGCCAGGCTATTGGGCCAGTGTCAAGAAGGGTTGTTTGTGGATCGCCATCTCATCGAGCACCGACTTGATGCGCTCGGCGGACTCGCCGGGAATACGCTCCACACGGCAGCCGGCGGCTTTGAGCTGCAACTCGATCTCCGCCGGCACGCCGGACGGACTGCCGACGATGGTCACATAGCGCGCGTGTTTGGCATCGTCGATAGAGAATCCCATCGTGACGCGGAACTGGCCGACGTAGTTTTCGGCGGCGCGCCATTCGTCGCGTGCCCAGTTGCTGCCGGTCTGCCAGAACAACATATAATGATCCATCAGCTTGGTTGTCGGTACTGGCGGCCTGGATTCGTTAATAATATGGGCTATCGATTCGAGCAGAGGGTCGCGCCACACACCGGCCCATGTCAAACCCGGGCATTGGGTATCCTTATAGTCGCAATGGCCGTGGACGGCTGACGCCGCCAGGTTGAGATCGTCCAACAGCCAGGCCACCAGGTCGGCGGCGGCATCCAACTGCGCCTGGGGCGGCGGCTGCTCGGTGAAATTACCGGCCAGGCAGATGCCGATGCCGGTACGATTGGCCACGTCACCGGCGTGGTAGGATACGGTTTCCACCGGTTGGGTCTGCTGAATGTGTCCATCAGGACCAACAAAGAAGTGATAGCCGATGCCCGGCCAGTTGTGTTTTTCCACGTGGTAACGGGCGATGCGGGCGGCGCTGATAACCCCTGGCACGGCGCTGTGGTGAATGACGATGGCCGAGACGTCGCTGCGCTCACGAGTTTCATAGCGCAAGCGTGGGTGCTGTGGTAGCCGGTCGAACACCTCTTCGATGGGCGGTTTGCGCGGCAGCTTAGCCGGCAACACGTCCAGTAGTACGGTCTGCGGCTGGTCCCCCTGGCGGGTGAACCAGGTCACTCCCTCGTGCAGCATCTCCCAGCGCAGTCGATAGTGGCCGGGCGTATCAGGCGCCATCGTCTTGGCGACCAGAGTAACCTCTTCGCCGGAAGCCACGTCGTGCGGCAGATCGTTGTGATAACCAATCGCCACCAGCACCTTGAGGTTGTCGGCATCGTACCAGTGAGAACAGAGCCGAAATGGATTGGGCGGCCGGCTGGTCCAGGTCTTGGCACCGTCGTTGCGAACGGTGAACGTCACGTTGATGGTATCGCCGGCCATCGCCGATGGCGGCGTGTTTTGCGTCAGGAAGGTGGTCCGGTAATCGGGGCGAGCCGGCAGCGACCAGCGGTAATCGTTGGCCAGTGCCAGACAGAAATCCTCTATCACGCCAGGCCGGTTGCGAATGGTGTAGGCTGATGGCTGCGCATCCGCATCTCCCCAGCGATGGAGCACCAGGCTGCGGATCTGCCGGTCGGAGTGGGCCTGGTTCCAGCGTTGAATCTCCTGGTATGCAGCCTGGACCCACTCATTGGCCTGCGGCTCGTCTGGCCAACCCGATAACGACGCGTCATGCCCAAAGCGGCCGCGTGGGTGCGCACGGGTGAAAAAAACCGGTACCCGAACGGGAACAACCGCCATAATGTCCTGGTAGCTCTTGAAGTCCAGGTGACGATCCGCAAAAGGTGATTCCATCTTACGGCTGCTGGTGATCAAGTCCGCGCTGTTGCCATGGGTATACGCGTGAACGGCGACACCGTCGTAGTTGTCGGAGCCGAGCAGCAACAATACGTCCTGCAGGTAACGGACCCAGTCGCCGCGCTTGTTACCAGGATAGGTGGTGTCGGCCTGATTGGGGGCCACGGCGGCCACCAGTACCAGGTCTTCCTGGTGCCCCGACTGGGAACGGATGGCGTCACGGCATTTTTTGTAGCAGCGGCTATAGAGCTGAGGCGTAATCACCTCTTCCTGCGAGGTTCCCCGTTGAGGGCGGGCGTGCCAGGCGTTTGGTTCGCTGCCGATCACCCAGATGTGACAGCCGCGCGACCGGCGTACAAAATGACCGCAACGGGTGGCAAAGCTCTCGTATAGCGTCGATACTGGCAGGGTGCCGTCATTGTCTGACTGGCTGCCATGCGTGAGCTGGACGATGACACCAAAGCCATCGTCGGCCAAGTCGCCATAGTCGCCGCCACTCTCGTTGCGGGTATCGTGGCCGATGGCCTCATCAAGCAGTATCCAGCCCTTGCGGCCCGCTTCGGACATCAGGGCTTCGGCGCCACGATCGTGCATTCCAAACAAGTAGCTGGTTTCACCTTTTTCAGACATAGTCGCCTCTCCGAAAAACGGTTCTAGGTTCAACCGAATTTGTGCCAATAGCGGACGGCCCGTGACGGGTTGACACCAACGCCAGGGCTGCTGTTCAGGCTTCTCCTCAATGGATGATCTTTCCACAGCTGCACGAGAGTGGAGGGTGACGTGTCCCACTCTCGCCCGCCTGGGCGGTGAGCAGGAAAATCGCACCCGATTGCAGGCGTGGACGCTGTGCAGGAAAGTGAACGCGAGGAGAAGAAATTCAGGTTGTCCGCTTCGGTTGTGAATGAGCAGTAGGTGGTGTCAGTTCGTTTAGAGAACCTGTCCGCGCTTGATGACCTGTTGCACCGGGTTGGTGCCCAAGTAGTAGGTCAGATCGCGATAGTCGGGCGTGTCCAAAATGAGCAGGTCGGCCTGCTTGCCAACTTCCAAGGAGCCGACTTTGTCGCCCAATCCAATGGCGTGGGCGGCATTAATGGTACAGGCATTCAAGGCCTCTGCCGGCAGCAAGTGCTGATAGCGGCAGGCGATGGCCATCACCAAGGGCAGCGAAAGGCAGGGTGCCGAGCCGGGATTGACATCAGTCGCCAGCGCCAGCGCCACGCCGGCGGAAATCATCGCCCGGGCGTCGGCGAAATGGTTGCTGGCCAGATTGAAGCTCACCGCCGGCAGCAGGACGGCAATGGTGTCCGATGCCGCCAACTCGGCGATCTCCGGTTGGGGCGTCACGTCCAGGTGATCGGCCGAGACGGCGCCCAGTTCGGCCGCCAGCCGAGCGCCACCCAGTGTGCGAAACTCATCGGCATGGATTTTAGCCGGCAACCCGTGCATCAAGCCGGCTCGTAGCACCTGCGCTGCCTGGTCGCGATCGAAAATACCGGCTTCACAAAAAACGTCGCAGAAAAAGGGCACCGGTAGACGTTCTGGTTGGTCCGCAGCGGTTGTCGGGCGGGAAAGGGGCGAATGGGCGTACCAGGCAGCCACAGCCGGTAGCATTTCGCCCACAATGAGTTCCACGTACGCCTGAGGCCGATCGCGAAACTCGGGCGGCACGGCGTGGGCACCCAGGAAAGTAGGCACCAGGTCGATTGGGTGGGCCGGCTGGTCATCGGCACCGGCCAAACGGGCAACAGCTTCCAACATCTTCAGCTCGGAGGCGGTATCCAGACCGTAACCGGTTTTGACCTCGACCGTTGTCGTGCCCAGGGTCAGCATTTGGTTCAGGCGGCGCCGGGCACCGGCCACCAGCTGGTCAACGCCGGCTTCCCGAGTGGCGCGAACTGTCGATAGGATGCCGCCGCCGGCCTGCAGGATGTCCATATACTCGGCGCCGCGCAGGCGCATCTCAAACTCGTCTAGCCGATCGCCAGCGTAGACGACGTGAGTATGGCAATCGACGAAGCCGGGACAGACGATGCCACCCGAGGCATCGACTGTACAGCGGGCGTCATAGCGGGCACAGATGTCTTCCCTCGGCCCGACGGCCACAATCTGCGTCCCCTGTACCGCCAATGCACCGTCGGTCAACAGGCCTACGTCAGCCATAGCCGCGCCGCGTTTGGGTCCGCTGCTGCCACAGGTTATCAGTTGATTGGCCCCAGAAACGATGAGGTCAACTTGCATATCCCAATCCTATCTCCAATTTATCCACTAACATTATATCAAGTTATTTTGATTACGTCAACCTGAGAACAAAATATAGGTCTTTACCCGTAAGTGCTAACACATAAAGGTAACAAGTATTTTTCTTGATGCCGACATCAGGGTTGACTCCGTTGAGACCGCGACCACCCAACGATATAATAAGGCTGAACACTCAGGGATGCGTCTACCGTCCGCTGCCGGCGGTACACGGCAAGGTGTGAGCAAATTTGGGCTATGTTAATAGTGTGTTCACGTCACAATCTAACTCTTGCCTGGTCATCGTGAGATGGACCCGGCGGCCCACGTTCGGGAGAAAGGAGGTGTCAAGATTACCGGTAAGCTTTCCCGGCCGGTTTTCAACCACTTATGCTTGATCGAACCTATCGTACCGACCGCACGCCGTGGCACCTGCAACGGCAGCACCAGGCAGCAGTTGACGACAGGTCAGTGCCTGGCCCGAACGTGTAGATAGGGACAGAGCCACAATCTTTTGGGGCAAGGGACCCCCTCGGATCGTGTCTCCAGCTCCTCAAACAAAACGACGGTCCCGCGATAGGATCACACAAGGAGGCTTCGGTATGAAAAAAGTTGGTATGGGATTGGTACTGGCGCTGCTGGTCACACTGCTTGTTGTGAGTGTGGCAGCCGCCCAGGGTCCCTATCCCTACTACAACAGCTACCCATATCCGGGCTACAATTCCGGCTACTACACCGGCTATTCCAACGGTTACTACACCGGTTATGGCCAGGGATATAGCAATGGGTTTGTGACCGGATACTATTCGCAGCCGTACTGGGGAAGTTACCCAGGCTACTATCCGGGTATCTATTCCAGCTACAATGCCAACTACTACTGGTATCCGGGCTACTATCCAGGCCAATACTACGGTGTCACGTACTATGGTGGTTATGTGTGGTAGTCGCACCGGTAGGTAGCTGAACGACGGCGAGTCCGGGGGGCGGTCCCCGGTAGATCGTCCCTTGGACTTGCCCTACAGGCCAATAGCGAAGCACTCGACCGATTTTTTTGCGCTCTCCCGCGTGGGAGAGTTTGACCTATGAGGCGGTTTAACGAATGATTCAGGAGGTAACCCTATGAAACAGCTTGGCGCGGGACTGATTTTGGCTTTGATCCTGACAATGGCAGTTTCCGGACTGGCAAGTGCCCAGCAGCCATCCGGTTTTTACTATGGAGGCACACCCTACAACTATTACGACCCCAACCAGGGCAGTGGCGGCTACTATCTGCCCGGGAACTATAGCTACGGCACTAACCCCTATTCCGGCTATGGCACCTATGGGACCTACCCGAACTACGGAGACTACTCCGGTTACGGCTCCTACACCCCCAACTACGGTTATGGCTATGGCTACAGCAATCCCTACAATCCCAACCAGTGGACAACCCCAGGCACCAACTATGGATACAATGGCGGTACTTACAGTCCAAACTATGGCGGCTGGGTGCCGGGCACCAGTTCCAGTTATCCCTACCAGGGTTACGGATCGTATCCCGGCTACGGTTATGGGACCTCTCCCAACTACGGAACGTACCCAAATTACGGAACCTATCCCAACTATGGGACGTACCCAAACTACGGGACCTATGACAATTATGGTGGCTACCCGAGTTACACAAACCCGTATTCCTACCCCAACTACGGTGACGGGACGTATCCGAGCTACCCTGGGTACCAAACACCTTACAATTATTCCTATCCCGGCTACGGTGGCTATTCGTGGCCGGCCAGTTCGGAAACGAGCAGCGGCTAAGATGTGTCATTTGGCGCCCACACTTTGGGCGGAGCCGTCGGTGGCGGTTGCGGCAATCGGTTGTTAATGAACAGCTCAGGTCGTCACTGGCGGCTCCCCCGGAGAGGGAGCCGTCTCATTCATCCAGTACGGTTCTTACCGTTTCGGCCAATTCATTAGGATTGAACGGCTTGCGCAAGAAGGCCACACCTTCTTCCAACACTCCCAAATGTTTGATGGCCTCATCAGTGTAGCCAGACATATACAACACCTTCAGGCTCGGCTTGGCCAACCGCAACTGTTCGGCCACCGTCTTGCCATTGACATCGGGTATGACCACGTCGGTCAGCAGCAAATCGGGTGACTGTTGTTGGGCCCCGAACAAACGGATAGCCTCATCCCCATCGGCTGCACAGATCACCGAGTAACCCTGTTCTTCCAGCAGCCAGCGGGTCAAGTCGCGGACACCTTCGTTGTCCTCCAACAGAAGGATGGTCTCCTCACCGCGTGGCAGGTCAGAGGTTCGTCTGTTTTGATCTTTCACCTGGAATCTGCCCTGAGTGCGAGGCAGGTAGATTTTGAAGGTGGTGCCTCGTTCCGGCTCGCTATAGACCCAGATATGCCCTTGGCTCTGTTCCACGATACCGTAGACGGTGGACAACCCCAGACCCGTCCCCTTACCCGATCCTTTGGTAGTGAAGAAGGGCTCAAAAATGTGAGTCTGCACATCGCGGCTCATGCCGATGCCGGTATCGGTGACGGCCAACAACACATAGTCTCCAGGTTTTACGTTGAAGTGCGATTCGCTGTAGGTTTCATCGAGCACAATTTTGGACGTCTCGATGGTTAATTGGCCGCCATCCGGCATAGCATCGCGGGCGTTGACCGCCAAGTTGACGATCACTTGCTCCAATTGCGCCGGATCGGCCTTTACCGGCCACATATCGGCTGCCAAAATGGTAACCAGTTCGATGTCCTCGCCGATAATACGTTGCAGCATCATATCAATTTCACGCACCACGTTGTTGATGTCCAGCACTTGCGGCTGCCCGGTCTCCTTACGGCTGAAAACGAGCAACTGCTGAACCAGGTCGGCGGCATGCCAACCGGAGCGGCTAATACGATTTACCAAGTCCTTGAGAGGGTCATCGTCGCGCAGGCGGGCGCGCATCAATTCGGCAAAACCGTTGATAGCGGTCAGCAGGTTATTAAAGTCGTGGGCAATGCCGGCCGTCAATCGGCCCAAAGCTTCCATCTTCTGCGCCTGCAGGAATTGGGCCTGCAGTTTTTCCCGGTCAGCCTCGGCCCGTTTACGCTGGCTGATGTCTTCGACGGTGGTCACCATATATTGCGGGCGCTCGTCCTCATCGCGGATGAGTGACGAGGACAGATGCGCCCAGACGAAGTCCTCCAGTCGATGTTGCAGGCGCAATTCGATCTGGAAAGTCTTGCGGGAGCCGCGGCACAGGTGTCCTTTCAGCAACTGGAAGTCACTCCAATCGTCGGCCAGGATCAATTCGACCCACCTCATAGCCATCAGCTCAGTCGCACTGTAACCGACCATAGCGTGCAAGGTCGGATTAGCATCATAGAAACGGTCGTCAGGCAAGGTGGTAATGGCAATGCCGATGCCGGTATTATCGAAGATACCCCGGAAGTAGGCCTCGCTGCGCTTGAGCGCTTCTTCCGTCTGTTTCAAATGCGTGATATCTGTAGAAACGCCCAATACCTGGTCCGGATCGCCATCACGGCCGATGACCGGTCGCTTGATGGTGTACAGCCAGTGCAATTGCTCGTTGTGATCGGTCGTCAATTCTTCGGCGATGGTCTTCTCTTGCTGGCTATCCAGAACCTCCAGATCGTCACGACGAAACGCGTCCACCTGCTCTGACCTGGGGTGGAAGTCTACGTCCGATTTCCCAAGGAGATCATCGACAGTCGTACCATACAGGTCGGCCACCGCTTGGTTGACCAATGTGAAACGCCCTTCCCGGTCTTTGGCAAATACCAGGTGCGGGTTGATGTCGAGTACCTGGCGTAAAAAGGCCGTCTGTCGTTCCAGGCTGTCTTGGATCCGCTTCTGCTCCAACGCTTTGCCCATAATCTGCGCCATCACCCGCAGAATGTCGACGTCTTCTCGGGTTTGCAGTGGTGACAACGGGCTATTGTCCAGTCCAAGGCAACCGATCAGGTGAGAGGAAGAACGTACCGGCAGCACGAGCAAAGATTGATCACCATCAGCCTCGGCGGTACGGGTGGCGTGCACGGCTTCGGGCGGAAGTTGAGAGAGCTCCTCAACGTAGACCACCCTGTCGGCCTCCAGTTGCCGAGTCCACCAGGGATAGTCGGCAGTCGGCAGTCCTTTGAGGTTGGGACGGTGCGGCTCAATGTGGGGAGCGCACCATTCGAAGGTGTGATTGCCCCATGAGCCGTTCTCAGGCGCGAGATAGAGATAGGTTCGGTCGGCGCCCGTGAGCCGGCCGATGTCTTCCAGTGTGTCGGCCAGTGAGTTTTCAAGGTCGACCAGGTGGACAAAACGTCCGGAAACACTGGCCAGAGTCTTTTCCACTTGCAGGCGTCGCTGCAGGCTGACATCCAACCCTTCGTCGATCGACAGGTCGACACCGTTGTCCTGGGTCTGTATGAATGTTTGACTCACTCTCTCTGTAACCATATTACCAATACCGCCACGGCCACGCTCCCGGAGCAGTCGAGGCTACGGCTACCACCGGGAACGAGGTCATACCTCCAGCCACGTAAGGTTGAAGGCAAATAGAACCAAACCAATACTCAACCGCAACCCGGACGGTAATCCCGAGCGGTGGTTGAATCTGGCGGTTATCTCTAAATCGTTATTAAGGGGTTCTGACTCAAGAGAAGGGAAAAACTCTGCGGCTATTAACTAACCCACGCGATAAGCGGACACACCTTCATCGCGCCAGCCTTTACTTTACATATTATACACGAAAACTGTGTCTTTATCCACTAAGATTAACGTAGAATTTTACGCGTTCGACATCCAGTTTGGCGTCCATTCAGCCGGCCCGGTAAGAAAAGGCAGTTAGCGGCAGATCAACACTGGCCGGCGTGCTTCGCGCAGGACCAAATCAATCGCGCTGCCCCAGACCGCTTCCAGGACCGGGCTGAAGCCGTAACCACCCATGACGATCAGATCGCAGTTGTGAGTCTTGGCGGTTTTGAGAATGGCTTCGGCGGCTACGCCGGTCTCCTGAACGTACGTGGCGCTGATGTTGTGTGCCTGCAGATATTCGCGGGCTTCAACAATAGTATCCGGCGTAGTGTAGTTAGTTTCGACGGCCGATATGACCACCAGTTGGGTGTTCCAGCGGGCAGCCAGGTAGGTAGCCACGAAGAGCGCCTCGCGCGCCTTGGGACTGCCGTCGTAGGCCAGCAGGGCACGGCGCATTGCCGACGGTTTGCGTGGCACCGCCAACACCGGACAATAGGACCGCCGGATCAGGTTGCGGAAGCCGCTGAGCAGGCGCACCAGCGGTTGGGGAGAGGGTGGATAAGAGATATTGACCACCACCAAGTCGGCCCAGCGGGTACGGTCAACGATCTGCCGCGATATCTGGCCGACACCGATGGTCATCTCGAAAGGCAAGCCGGCCTCCTGACAGCGGCGCTCAAACTCAGCGCGCACCGATTGGGCACCGCTGCCTTCACGCTGCTCCTCGCCGGGCACGACATGCAGGCCCAAAAGGCGCCCATTCTCGCGCCGGGCGACGTCGATGGCTTGATCGACTGCATTCCAGCTGTTCAACTGGCCGTTGACCGACACCAGGACGTCAGAAAAGAGGTGCTCGGGGTGCCCGTTGATTTGTTGTTGGCGACGCCATTCGCCCGAAGGTGGTCCGGCTTCCAGTTCCTCAGGCACGACCAGGTTGAG
>CAZHBM010000112.1:0-10116 GCA_964529945.1 uncultured Anaerolineales bacterium
GCGCATCACTTTCGTTAGTGATCTGTACCTGCCAGATTTCCAGCGTCTGGTCGAGCGGCACGAAGTATCGCACGCTGGTCGCCACCCCGGAGCGGGTCGACTTGATGGTGGTGTAACCCAGCCCGTGCCGGCATTGGTAGCGCTCCAACGGGCTGCGGGTGGGTTGCCAGGTGGGAGACCAGAACTCGCCACTGTCCTGACGGCGCAGGTAGAGATAACGGCCGCCAAAATCGGTGGGCACGTTGTTGTAGCGGTAGCGCGTCAGCCGCCGCAGCCGGGCGTCGCGATAGAAGGTGTAGCCGCCGGCCGTGTTGGATATCAACCCGAAAAAGTCACGAGAGCCCAGGTAATTGATCCATGGCAGGGGGGTATCGGGCCGGGTGATGACGTATTCGCGCCGGGCGTCGTCGAAATAGCCGTAGGACATGTTCACCTCTCCGGTTAGCCGATCGTCAGGTGGTCTCGAGTGGGTACTCCATAGGCGGTTGGTGTAAGGCCGCGCCAGTGAGTATATCGTAAGCCAATGGGGTGGTCAAGGCTATGGCGAGATGGGTGTGTGTCCCATTTTCTTTTTAGAAAACCAGAAGAGCCAGCTGCGGGCTAGCTGTGAATGTGAATGTGGTGCCAATCGGGCAGATAACGGAGTTTGTCCTTGAGGATGGCCAGGTCAAGGGCGCAATACAGGCAACCATAGGCGAAGTCGATCAGGTCTCGTCCTGCGTAAGCCAGGCCCGCCGGCGCCGAACGCAGTTCGTCCAGCAGCGCCTGCAGGTCATAACCCATAACGGCCAGCCGGTCGGCGCCGATCCAGTTGAGGTACATGCGGCACCAGGCCTTGCGCAAGGGATTGGACAGACTACGCTGCCACTTGTGCAGCGGCTCGGAGCTGATCGTGGCGTAGCGCCGGCTGCCGGTTGGGTCCTGTTTTGCGCCCACCAGGTTCACCTGTTCGAAACGGGCCAACAGTTCGGGTGAAAAGGGCAGTTCGAGGTAATCGAACACGCGCCGCCATTCGGTCTCGGGCGCGGTCACCAGGTCTTCGTAGCGCAGCGCGCACACCTGCCGGCTGTGTGCCTGGTAAGCAGAGATCAAAGCTGCCAGGCCGTCGTAAAGGTCGATCTTGTTGAAGTGCACGTGCCAGCGACCACCGCCGAAAGTCTCATTGATAGAAGCCACCACTGCCAGCGGGTGCCGCCACAAAAACACAAACTTGGCATTTGGAAAGAGGCGGATTATGTCGGCGGTCAGGACATGATAACGCGGGCTCTTGTCCAGGAAATATCGGCTGTCCGCCGGTGCCGCTTGCGCATAGAGGCGTAACATCATTTCTCGGATTTGGGCCTCATAATCTGCCTGGCCGTGGGGTAGGCGATGGCAGAAATCGGTCAGAGCCATGCGGTAGCTGCGATGGCTATAGTCGGTGTAAACGCCGTTGTCGCGTAGGGTGTAGAGAAATGGCAGCAGCAGCCACGGCTCGGCGGTGGTGGCGATCTTGTCGTGAGCCGCCAGGATTCGTTGGGCCAGCGTCGAGCCGGCGCGAGGCAGTGAAAACAAAAAGATTGGTTGCATAAAGTCTCACTCCGGCCCGGGTTGGTCGTCCTCGGGTGCGGATGCAATTCACGGCGGATGAAAACTGGGTGTCCGGTGTTGCCGCAATTATAGCACGCCGGCCGGCGGCGGGAAAGGGCCGGGCGATGCATCTTCTGCGCAGCACTCGACAAACGACCGGACCTGTCGCCCGGTTTTTGTGGAAATAAAACACTACTGCGTTGACAGGATCTTGAGATGGTGCTAAAATTGATATGCAACAATGTTACATTAAACTCACAAACGTGAGTTTTTCGGATGTCTCTTTCCAAATTCAACGCAAGGGAGAGTCGAAGGTATGAGTCAAAGCAAGAAGAGAAAGACCGGAGCGGTGGACGACCTGGTTTATGAGCTGCCACGCGACCGGCTGGCCTGGATACTGCAGAAGATGTGCGAAATCCGCTACTTCGAGGAAAAGGCGGAGGACTTGTACATCCGCGGCCTGGTTCACGGCACGATGCACCTGTCGATCGGCCAGGAGGCGTCGTCGGTGGGCAGTGTGGCTGCACTTGATCCACAAGATCTGATTATCCATCACCATCGTGGCCATGGACACACCATCGCCAAGGGAGCCGACATCACGCTGATGATGGCTGAGTTCCTGGGCAAAGAGCCGGGCTACTGCCGCGGTCGAGGCGGTTCGATGCACATCGCCGACATTCCGGGCGGCAACCTGGGCGCCACGGGGGTGGTCGGCAGTGGCATTCCGACGTCGGTGGGGATTGCGCTGTCGCTGCAGATGCGCCATTCCGACCAGGTGTTGCTGTCCTTCTTCGGTGACGGCGCTGCCAACCTGGGCGAGTTTCACGAGGCCCTGAATATGGCCTCCATCTGGAAACTGCCGGTGGTCTTCATCTGCGAGAACAATCACTATGGCATGTCGATGAACTATCGCAGGGCGATGAACATCGAGCACATTTCAACGCGGGCGGTGGCTTACGGCATCCCGGGCGAGACGGTGGACGGCAACGACGTGATGGCGGTCTACGAGGCGGTCGGCAGGGCTGTGGCACGGGCGCGGTCGGGTGAAGGCCCGTCGCTGATCGAGAACCTGACCTACCGCTGGCGCGGGCATTCCAAGAGTGACCGCAACCTGTACCGGACGCAAGACGAGATCGATGCCTGGAAACAGAAGGACCCGATCGCGCGCTTCAAAGCTGTTTTGGAGCAGGCGCAGGTGATGTCGGCCGAGGAGACGCAATCCGTTGACGAGGCAGCCAAGCAAACTATCGACGAAGCGGCCGAAGCAGCCACCAGCCTGCCCGAACCGTCGGCCGAAAACCTGGAAGCTGAGGTATATGCCCCATGAGTAACGAACGAGAGATCACCTATTTGGAGGCGGTGCGCGAGGCGATGGTGCAGGAGATGCGCCGCGATGAGAACGTCTTCCTGTTGGGTGAAGATGTAGGTGTGTACGGCGGTGCCTTCGGTGTCAGCAAGGGGATGTTGGAGGAGTTTGGCCCCGAACGGGTGCGCGATACGCCAATCTCCGAAGCGGCCATCGCCGGGGCGGCGACCGGCGCCGGCTTGATGGGCATGCGGCCGATCATGGAGATCATGTTTATGGATTTCCTGACCATCTCTATGAACCAGTTGGTCAACCAGGCCGCTAAGATACGTTTTCAGTTCGGCGGCAAGGCCAACGTGTCTATGGTGGTGCGGGCGCCGGCCGGTTCCGGAACCGGGGCGGCGGCGCAACATTCGCAAAGCCTGGAAGCGTTGTTCATCAACGTGCCGGGACTGAAGGTGGTGGCGCCGTCGACGCCCTACGATGCCAAGGGGCTGTTGGTGGCCGCCATTCGGGACAATAACCCGGTCATCTTCATGGAGCACAAGCTGCTGTATCGCACCAAGGGACCGGTTCCCGAAGAGCTGTACAGCATTCCATTGGGGCAGGCGGAAGTGAAACGTGAAGGGCAAGATCTGACCATCGTGGCCTACTCGATTATGGTGCCCAGGGCGTTGGAAGCTGCCGAGGCATTGGCCAAGGAGGGAATTGAGGCTGAGGTGGTCGATCCACGCTCTCTGAAACCCCTCGACAAAGAGATGATCGTGCGGTCGGTGTCCAAGACCGGCCGGGTGTTGATCACCCACGAGGCGCCGGTGACGGGCGGCTTCGGCGGTGAGCTGGCAGCAGTGGTTGGTGAGAGCGAAGCCTTCGACTTTTTGGACGCACCCATCCGCCGGCTGTGCGGTCGCGACGTTCCCATCCCTTACAACCGGACCCTGGAGCGGGCAGTGGTGCCACAGGTAGAGGACGTGATACAGGCCGCCAGGCAACTGGCGCTGGAAGGCAGGTAGGGCGATGGCGACTGAGATCATTATGCCCAAGGTGGATATGGTCATGGACACCGGTACCTTCGTCGAATGGTTGAAAGATGAAGGGGAAACAGTCGAAAAAGGCGAACCGTTGTTTGTGATTCAGACCGACAAGGCCAACATTGAAGTCGAGGCACCGGCCAGCGGTGTCCTGGCCGGCCTGGCGGCCAAGCCGGACGACGTCATTCCTGTAACCGAGATCATCGGCTACGTTGTGGCACCAGGTGAGGAAGCCCCGGCTCGGCCGGAATCGGCGCCGGCACCTTCAGCGCTGCCGAAGACAGAGGCGCCGGTGCCCGAAGGGCCTGTAGCCAGGCCGGCAGTGGCCGAAACGCTGGCGGGGGAGGGCGGCAAGGTGCGCGCCACCCCGGCTGCCCGCCGGTTAGCGACCGATATGGGCGTGGACCTGATGGGTATCAAAGGCCGCGGATCGCGTGGGCGTATCCACAAAGCCGACGTCCTGGCAGCCGGAACGGAAACCACCCCGGAGACCGGCCGGCGGGCGGTTGTGACACAGCCCGCGACGGTTACGTTGCCCCAGGCACGGCAGCGCGAGACGGTGCCGTTGAGCGGCCCGCGGCGCATCATTGCCGAGCGATTGAGCTATAGCGCGGCGACCGCGCCGCACATCAATTTGTCGCTGCGGGTCAATATGGCCGAAGCGGCGCGAATGCGCCGGCACGTCGGGGTCTCGTTGGAAAAGCGTACCGGCTATAATCCGTCGTTCACGGCCATTGTGGCCCGAGCTGTGGCCGCTGTTCTGCCGAGGCATCCCTATCTGAACGCCTCGCTGGATGGTGACCGCATTATCCTTTGGGACGAGGTCCACCTGGGGATTGCCACCAGTCTGGACGACTCGCTGATCGTGCCGGTTATCCGCCAGGCCGAGCGCAAGGGGTTGGAACAACTGGTGAGTGAGTTGGGCGACCTGGTGGCACGGGCGCGCCAGAAGCGATTGACACCGGCCGAGATGAGCGGCAGCACCTTCACGATCTCCAACCTGGGGATGTATGGAATTGAAGCCTTCACTGCCATTATCAACCCGCCGGAGACGGCCATTTTGGCGGTGGGCGCCATCGTCGACACGTTGGTGCCCGGGTCTGAAGGGAGCGAGAGCCAACCGTTGATGAATCTCACGCTGTGCGCCGATCACCGGGTGGTAGACGGTGCCACCGGCGCCCGTTTTCTGGCCGATTTGAAGGAAACCCTGGAGAATCCATACCTGCTGGTCTAATTTAGTGGGGACGAAGCGCGACGGGGCCGCGTGGTCGGATGTGACTACGCGGCCCCGTCTTGCTACAGCGATGCGGCTTCGATGCGCCGGATTTCTTTTACTACCGCTTCCGGCAGCGGATCCGGCCAATGGTCGTCAAGAATCTCACGCGCGATCGTCGTGGCCCGATCCACAACCGAGCGCCGTCCCTGGCGCTGCCAGGTGGCGAAGTTTTGGTAGTTGAATACCTGTGGCTGCCAGGCCACCGTGCGCATGTGTCTCACGGTATGGGGATGGGCGGAGAACTTGAGATCCTTGAGCGCGGGATCGTCGACCACCTCCTGAGTAGCTTCCAGCGCCAACGCCTCTTCCGAAATGTCGACCGGTTGGTTGGCGGCCAGGACGTAGCCGACGATGTCGTTGTCAATGATCGCCTGGACATAACTGGTCAGCATCATTTGGTCCATGTGGGCGGTCGGGCCTTGAATCAGGTTGGTACCCGAGTCGATCGATACCTGCAATTGGATGGCCCGTTCGCAGGCTGCCTGCGGATCGGGCGCATTGGCGTCGGTCAAGGCGATGCCGTAGACCGGCAGGCCGTAGAAGCGACCGAGAGACGAGGCCAGCCGGATCAGGCGTGTCGCGTGCGGGTTGGCTATGCTGGGGTCCAGCGTGCGCATGTCGCCGCTGCCTGAAAAAGAGGTGTAGCAGACCGGTGCGCCGGCCCGAACCAGTTGCGACAGGATGAACGTGGTCAATTGAATGGCGTTGATGTGAACGGCGCTGCCGGCTTCGGTGACCGGTGCGGTGATGCCCATCATCGCGTAGCAGCCGACGCTGCAGGGAATGCCGGCCCGGCAGCCGGCGATCAAGGCCATGGTCACGTCCCTGGAGATGTGCAGCGGCGGCTCGGAGTTGAGCCCGATCATAAAGACGGGCTGCCGGCGCAATTCGGCCAACGAACCGCGGATGGCGACGCCCATTTCCAGCATAGCGGCCACATCGGCGGCGCTACCCACCTGGAAACAAATCGGCTTGGAGCAGGTCAACAGCATTTCGGCCGCCAGCCGGCGGTAAAAGCCGTCGCGGGGCTCGTCGAGGGGATCGACCTGGTTGACGCACATATGGATGTTGGGCAGCGCATCCAACAGCCGGTTGAAGTCGCGCAAGTGCTGCCAGGTAGCGGATTCGTATTCCCCGGCCAGATTCAAGACTCTCAGGTTCCCCCCGCCCGACATTACAGACACGTGGTCACCGGCCAGTTGCACCGGGGGATGTCCACCCGTGCCAAAGACGGTCATACCGCGCGGCATCGTGGCCAGGGCGGCTTCGACGTGCTCCTGGCGGGGGAACACGCGCCGAGTGCTTGCGTCCACCCGGATGCCGGCCTGTGCCAGCAGGTCCAACGCTTCCTGGCAGTCGACACACACGCCGACACGTTCGAGAAGCAACAACGTGGCTTCGTGCAGTTGGATCAGATCTTGTTGCGATAGAGTCATGGTTGCCTCCCAGGCTGTTCGGTATTCTAGGGTGAGCCGGCTGCCTCAACGATAGCGTGCGTACCAGCCGGCCTCCAGCCGGTCCAGTTCCGCCAGCGTGTCGCTGGGTAAGGGTTCCGGCACGTGAGTCTCAATCAGGTGGCGCGCCCGGGTGTTCAGCTCGTCGAGCAAGAAGCCGCCGGCCGGTTGACGTTGCCCATCCGTCATGGCCCGCTGGAAAACGGATGGGTACCAGAAATCACGAAAATGCTGCAGGGTGTGCGGATGGCTGACGTACTCGCCAAGTGGGCCGACGTCGCCGATCATCTCAACGCCGGCGGCCAGCTCTTCGCTGGTCACGGACGGCGGCGTGGTCAGTGCACGGCAATAGGCGATGATCTCATCGGCCAGCAAGACGCTTTCGGCGGCGCACAGCTTGCCGGCGCCGAAGATGCCGGCATTGTGTACCATATCCACTCCGGCCAACATCGCTGTCTGGCACTGAGCCATCATTTCAGCACCCGCCTGGGCGTCCAGGTAGGCCGTGTCGCAGGTCATTTCGATGCCCCAGGCGGGCATGCCGTACCGATGGGCCATTTGGGTGACGGCGGTGTAGGCCGACAACGCCTCGGGTGCACAGTAGGACCAAAGTGTCGTTTTCATGTCCATCAACTGAAACGTACAGCCGGCGGTGCACACCGGCGCTCCCGGCCGGCGCAATTGGTGAATGACGATATGGGCCAGCCAGTCGGCATAGGCCATGGCCAGGGTGGCGGCTGTGGAAGCGGGGCTGTTGCCGCCCATTGCCGGGCAGCAATAGTTTAGCAGTGGCACTTCTTCGTCGGCGCAGGTGAGCAACAACTCTAGATTGTAGTCGGTGCCGGCCAGCGGGGCGGCCGGTACGGAGACACAGGCCAGGAAAGGGCTGTGCCGGAAGGCATCCCGGCCGCCGGCAACCAGGTAAGCCAGGTCGAGGATGTCGAGCAGTCCTTGACGGTCGTAGGGGTAGGCGATGATGGGCTTACTGGTGGCGCGCAGGCTTTGAGACACGGCCACCTGAGTCTGCAGCCCGTCGGGCACGTCCTTTGACTGACCTACGCACTGGATCCAATCGATGTTGGGCAAAGCGTCCAACAGGCGCGTCAACCATAGTTGATCGGCCTTGACAAACGGCCGGCTGGTTCGCCGGTAAGGATCGAGTACGAAGATGGTGTCGGCGATGGTGCCGAAGGTGCACCGGCCGCTGGATAGGGGTAGAGCTGGCCGGCCTGCCCGGTCGAACAGCGTGACAGGCTGCAGCGTGGCCAGTGCCCGATCGACGAGTGTGTCGGGGATGTAGACGCGCTGGCCGTCCACGCGAGCACCGGCACCGGCCAACAGTTCCCGGGCGGCGCGGACCGGTGTGTGGAAGCCACTGCGTTGCAGTATCTGGAGGCTGGCCCGGTGGATGGCCTGCAGTTGTTGCTCGGAAAGCCACTGCAGAGGCGGCGAAGATGGGTTGGGCTTGGTTGGTGGCAACATTGGGAATTTCCTCCATAGGGGCGGTGCCCGGCGCGCCGGGGGCAGGCCCCCGACTCGACCCGGATCCGGGCACCGCACCCCAGGACTACAACTTGGGATAATGCAATGGACTGCCGGCTACCGGTGCCGGGCCTTTGGTCAACCATGTGCCGGCCAGGCTGGCGATCAACAGCGTCGACAGGCCAGGACCACCGAAAGCAACGTTGGTGGGCGAATAGAGGACCATCGCTTCCCAGTCGTCCAACAACAGGTCTAGCTTGCCGGCGGGAGTCAGACGATAAATGACGTGCGGGTTATAGCAGGAAATATACAAATTACCTTCACGATCGAACGCCAGGCCGTCGGGTACGGTGCGCGGCAATTCGACGACCATTTGCGCCTTGCCACTGCTGCCATCCGGATTGATGCTGACCTTGCGCACCTTGGGTGGACTGGATTCGATGAAGTACAGCTGGCTGCCATCGGGACTGAGTGCCATCCCGTTGGTGAACCCCTGCGGTTCGTCGTTAAAGACAAACGTTTCGCCACCGGGGTGGATGGCAAAGATACATCCATTCAGTTGGCCCCAATCGCCGGAATCGGAGACGTACAGGGTGCCGGAAGCGTCGAAAACGGGATAGTTGGGGACCATCATCTTGCGGTCGGCGGAGCCGTTCGAGTAAGTGCTGATGTCACCGCTTGGGGTGACGCGCACTACTTCCTGGCGCCCCATATCAAGGCCGTAGACGTTGGCATCGGCGTCGAGGCAGAAACCGCACATGAAGGTGCCCGTGCGGGCGATTTCTTCCAATTTGCCATCGTCCAGGGTGACCCGGTAAATCTGCCCGGCCTCACCGCCGGCGTAGACGTAGCCGTCCGGCCCCCAGGCGACGCATTCGGGGTGGTCCAGGTCGAAGGCAAATGGGGTATACTGTTCGAGATTCCAGAGTGGTTCAGCCATTAGTTTCTCCCTTCACAAAGAGTGTCGCGATGGAAAGATCTCTTGCGAGCCCGTAAGTCAATCGATGTCACTGCCGGGCTGCATATACTCCAAACCGAGCAGGCGGGCCCACTCGGCAATCTCCCGTCCCCAGTGGCCGGGAAAGAGTGAGAAATGGTGCCCGTAACCGGCGTTTCCCAACTGCTCCAAGGCTTCGGTCAGATCATAGGGAAACACGACCTTGGCGCCCGACCCGGGAAACTCGGGGGTGTGGCGCACGACCTCACCTTCCAGGGCGCAAATACGCAGGTTGCCGCGCCTGCCGGCCAGATTGGTCATCGTAACCGGTCCGGCCTTCATTGTGGCGCTAATGACCGGGCCATAGGCACCCGGCCCGATGTGTTCGGGGATGGGGCGCAACTTCAATCGTTCTGGGTCTTGTGCCAGGCGCCGGGGCATATTGCCGCAATGGTGCAAAATGGCGCTGTTTTCGGACACGTTGACTTTGATGAAGTCGGCGTGGAAAGCCGGCTGGCCGGAGAGAATCTGGCCGGCGGCCATCATGATCGTCGACGGCACGTCGCTTTCGCACGGCGCGGCGATGCCGCGGTCGTTGAAAATGCTCTTGCCCAGGCACGGGCCGCCCAGGTGGTCGTGAAAACACTCGACCGTGAACGCATTCAGATTCTCCTCCTGCACCAGTTTCTCCAGCGCCAGGTAGGAGCGAACGCCGTACTGCGCCACCTCCGGCGTCGTTTCACTGATGTCGAAGTCGCCCGCCATTTGCTGCCACTGACGGTGGACCGTTTCTCCAGGGACTGCCTCAACGGTGCGGGAGTAGCGCGTCAACCCGACGTTGATGACAAAGACGCCGAACACCTCTCGCAGGGCCAACTCGTCGAAGGTGACGTCAGACATTCCCTGGGCACGCCAGCCCATCAGCCCAATGCGCATGCCGGCGATGCGCTGCTTGAGGGCAGCCGCGCAGGCATAGGGCAAGATTTTGTCCCACACGTGACTGTCGTCCAATTCGCCGATGACGAAGTGATAGTCGAGGTCCAGCTCCTTGAAGGGAAACA
>CAZHBM010000113.1:0-10069 GCA_964529945.1 uncultured Anaerolineales bacterium
AGGGTCTGGGCATCCGTCGAGTTCCTGGTCAGCCACCGACATTGTCACGGCGCTCTATTTTGGCGGCATATTGCGCTACCGGTCCGATGAGCCGTGGTGGCCTGGGCGTGACCGGTTCATTATGAGCAAGGGGCACGCTGCGCCGCTGCTGTATGCGGTCCTGGCAGGCGCCGGTTACTTCGACCGCGACTGGCTGTGGAAGTTGCGCCAGATTAACAGCCCGATGCAAGGGCATCCGATCCAACATATGATGCCAGGCGTGGAGGCAACGACCGGTTCTTTGGGGCAGGGGCTTTCGTTGGGCGTCGGTCACGTTCTGGGAGGCAGGCTGAATAACCTAAACTATCGCGTTTATGTTCTCTTAGGTGATGGCGAATGCGAAGCCGGGCAGACGTGGGAAGCGGCGATGGCCGGTGCACACTTCCAATGCGATAACCTGGTCGCTATCGTCGATTACAACAAGTACCAGGAGACGGGGCCGATAAGTCGGGAAATGGGGCTGGAGCCCTTCGTCGAAAAGTGGCGCAGTTTTGGCTGGCACGTACTTGAGGTAGATGGGCACGACATCGGGGCTCTGTTGGATGGTTTCCGGCGTGTGGAAAAGATCAAAAAGCAGCCATCCGTTATCGTTGCGCATACGGTGAAGGGCAAAGGCGTGTCATTCGTCGAGGCTGACTTCACCTTCCACGGCCGGGCACTGAACCGCGAACAGGCCGAAAAAGCTAGAGAGGAGTTGATGGCATCATGAACTTGGGAGAGAAAGCGGGCTTGAAACCCAGCAAACCGATGCGCGATGTATTCGGGGATGCGCTGCTAGAGGTATGCCGCGAGAATTCCAAAGTGGTGGTGCTGGACGGGGATTTGGGCAACTCCACCAAAGCCGAGACAGTGCGCCAGGCCTTTCCTGAGCGTTTCTTCAACATTGGTATTGCAGAGAGTAACCTGGTGAGTATCGGCGCCGGCATGGCGGCGTGTGACTTGATTCCATTCATCACCAGCTTCTCTTCGTTTCTGCTGTGTAACGCATATGACCAAATTCGGCTTTCGATTGCTATTGGCAAGGTCAACTGCAAAGTTCTGGGAAGTCACGGAGGTATCACGCTGGGTAAGGATGGCCCCACCCAGATGGGCATCGAGGATATTGCCCTGGTCGGCGGCTTGCCGACTTTCGTCATTCTCGTTCCCTCGGACCCCACGTCTATGCATAAAGCGGTCAAAGCGGCCGTCGACTACGTCGGCCCGGTATGGGTGCGGTCGAGTCGGGTCGCCATGCCGCACATCTATCCGGAAGACAACTGTCCTTTCGAAATCGGCAAAGCCAACGTCGTGCGTGAAGGTGATGACGTGTCGATCATTGCCTGCGGCATCATGGTGGCTTCCGCCCTCGATGCGGCGGCCACCTTGTCTGAAGAAGGCATTCAGGCGCGTGTGATCGATATGCACACGCTGCGGCCAATGGATGAAGAGATGATCGTCCGCTGCGCCCGCGAAACGGGCGCTATCGTGACAGCCGAGGAGCATCTCCTACAAGGCGGAATGGGCAGCAATATTTCGCGAATTGTCAGCCAAAATTGCCCGGTGCCGATGCGTTTTGTGGGGCTGAATGATACCTATGCAGAATCGGCGGCTCCTGAGGACCTGTTGGTAAAATATGGTTTGACGGCTGATGATATTGCCCGGGCTGCCCGGGAAGCATTTGCCGCCAAAGAGAAGGAGCTGTAGTTATGCTTCACCAAGAGCTGCTGCAACTGCAATCGGCCGGCACGCCGATCCGAGTTGGGGCGACGGTCGCCGGCTGGATGGGCAGCGGGTTCGTCGCGGCCGTCTCGCACGTGCCGGGTATGACGATCAATATTCTGGCCGATGCCGACGTGGCTGCCGCCCGCAAAGCGTATATGGATACGGGTGTGCCAGCGGAACAGATTGTCGAGGCGGATGCGATTGGTCCGGCTATGGACGCTTTGCTGGCCGGCAAACGGGTGGTTACTGCCTCCTACGAACTGGCCCCTCAACTTGAGGCGGTTGACATCGTGGCCGACGTGACACCCTCGCCGTCTATTGGCGCAGAGACTGCCTACGCCTGTGTCCGTTTCGGCAAAGATATTGTGATGGTGAATATCGAGGCCGACGTGACGGTTGGGCGCCAATTGTCGCGATTGGCACGGGAAAACGGTGTTTTGTATACGGTGTCGTCGGGCGATGAGCCGGGCTGCCTGATGGAGTTGGTCGATTTCGTCAACTGTATGGGTCATGAAGTGATCGTCATCGGCAAGGGAAAGAATAACCCGTTGGATACGACTGCTACGCCGGACTCGGTGGCCGAGTCGGCACGCAAGTCGGACAAGGACGCCTATCAAGTGGCTTCCTACGTGGACGGCACCAAGACGATGTTCGAGATGACCTGTGCCGCCAATGCCACCGGTTGCCTGCCGATGCAGCGGGGTATGGTCGGGCCTGAAGCGACGCTCGACACGGTCTCACAAATCTATGCCCTGAAGGATGACGGCGGCATAACCCAATCCCCTGGCACGGTTGATTTTGTGCAAGGGCCGTCGATGTCCGGCGGCGTTTTCGTCACTGTCCGCATCCGCGATGAGCGAATCCAGGCCGACCTCAACTACCTGAAAGTGGGCAAGGGAAAATATTTCACCTTCTTCCGGCCCTATCATCTGTGGTTCCTCGAGGCGCCCATCTCAATCGCGCGGGCATATCTTAAACACGAGACGACGTTGGTCCCACTGGACCGCCCGGTGTGCGACGTGATGACGGTGGCCAAACGTGATCTGAAAGCCGGCGAAGGGCTGGATGCATTCGGCGGTTACACTTTCTACGGAGTGATGGATCAGGCCAGGGTTAGCAAGGCGGCGAACGCTCTGCCGGTTGGTTTGGCTCCTGGCGCCCGGATGAAACGGCCCGTCGCTAAGGGGGGTATCGTCACCTGGGATGACGTGGACTTGGACGAGGACAGTATTGTGGTACAATTGAGACGGCAGCAGGATGCCCTCGCTTGAGGCGATGAATCCCTGAGTCGACGCTGATTGGTCGAAAACTTGAGTCTTGTTCCTCAGGAACGATATGCTGCCCGGCATATCGTTCCTTTTTTAGCTGCAACTTTGAGGCGAAGAAGGCTTTTTCGAGAAACGGTCCTTAGTTTTTCAGATCACCACCTACGGCAGGCCTGCTTGGCGCGAGTGCGCTGTCAGCGACAGGCAAAAAATATCCCTTCGATCACCAATACCCACTATGGGTGAAAAACAGAAAAATCACAGGAGGCTTTACAATTATGCGAAGTGTCGGCGAAATTATGAAACGGGCTAACCAGCAGGGGATTGTGATCCCGGCCTTCAATGTGCCTTATCTCCCTATGGTAGAACCAGTCGTCAAAGCCATTGTGGACCAGGATGCGTTCTGCCTGGTAGAATCAGCTCGGCCCGAGTGGATAAAATTCGAAGCCAAGGGACCGCGCTACGTCAAGGAAGAGTTCGATAAGTGGGCTCAACCGGAATACGTTCGCTTGCATCTGGACCACGTGCCGGTTATCGACGAAGATCACGAACGGGTCGACTACCTGCCTATCATCCAGGAAGCTATCGATGTCGGATTCGAGTCGGTGATGGTCGATGGATCACGCCTCAGTCTGGCCGACAATATCGCCGCTACCAGCAAGGTGGTCGAGATTGCGCACAAAACAGGAGTCCCGGTCGAAGCCGAATTGGGCGCCGTTCTCGGTCACGAAGCGGGACCTTTGCCGCCTTACGAGGAGCTCTTCGCGTCGGGCAAAGGCTTCACTGATGTGGCGGAAGCGCAGCGGTTTGCCCGTGAGAGCGGGTGCGACTGGCTTTCGGTGGCCATTGGCAACATCCACGGGGCAATATCCGGCGCCGCCAAGGATCAGAAAAAGGTAGAGGCACGTCTCAACCTGGAGCACCTTGAGAAGTTGCGCGAGGCGACCGGGATCCCCTTGGTACTGCACGGCGGCTCAGGTGTACGGAAAGCCGACGTGTTGGAGGCCATTAAGAGAGGCATCAGCAAGATCAACATCGGTACAGAGATTCGGCACGCCTACGAGAAGACCTTGAAGGACAGTGGCAGCGTTACCAAGGCTCAAGATGCTACTTATGACCGCACCTGCTGGGTCATTCGTGACTATTTTGGCATTGATGGAAAACGAACTTTGCTCGTAGACTGATGGGCCAGGACGTTCGTTGGCACGAAAGTCGTTGCCGACTTGGCTAGAAGAACGTTGTTCCACAACCCACCCACCTAAAAGGAGGCCTGTAATGCGCATTGGATTGTTGACTGCACCTTTCGCCAATCTGCCTTATGAAGCGGCATTGGACAAAGCGGTCGCCTTGGGCGTGTCGGCGGTTGAGATTACCACCGGCGGCATTCCTGGACACCCGCATTGCCCGGTGGACGAACTTCTGGAAAGTGCCGAGAAGCGTGCTGCCTATCTTGAGGCAGTCGAGTCGCGCGGGTTGATCATTAGTGGTTTCAGTTGTCACGATAACCCGCTCCACCCGAACAAGGAGATTGCGGGGAAGGCGGACGATGACTTTCGAAAATCGGTCCGCCTGGCACAGATGATGGGTGTGCCGGTGGTCAATACGTTCTCCGGCTGCCCCGGTGGGGGTCCGGAAGATAAGACGATCAACTGGATTACCTGCCCGTGGCCTCCAGAATACACCGAGATGCTCACCTACCAGTGGGACGCCATTACTATTCCTTACTGGCGCGACGCAGGAAAGTATGCTGAGGATCATGGTGTCAAGGTCGGCTTCGAGATGCATCCTGGGTTCGTGGTGTATAATGTGCATACGCTGTTGAGACTGCGCGAGGCGGTTGGACCGGTTCTGGGCGCCAATTTCGACCCGAGCCACTTGTTCTGGAACGGTGTGGATGCGGTGGCGGCCATCCGCAAGTTGGGCGATGCCATCCACCACGTGCACGGCAAAGATTGCTACGTAGACCCCTACAATGTCTCGGTTAACGGATGCAACGATAATCAGCCATACACGGACATGTTGAACCGGTCATGGACCTTCCGGAGTATTGGATACGGGCACGGGACTCAAGTGTGGAAAGACATTATGAGCGCCTTGCGACTCGTCGGTTACGACTACGTTGTGTCCATCGAACACGAGGATGGCCTGATGTCGTTCGAGGAAGGTATGGCCAAGGGCGTGGCAATGCTCAAGGAGACGGCAATGTTCGAAGAACCAGGCGAGATGTTCTGGGCCTGATCCGGCCCAAACGCCTGACGTGGCGCGCAAGCAACAAATGCGCACGCAGATGACGGTGCGGGTTACCGCACGGTCGCGCGCGTGAGGCTGTTGGTAACGGCAGGTCAGCCGGCTGCCCGACAATTCGGCTAAAAAACCTGGAATGGCGCCGGAAGCTAACCGGCTTCCGGCGCCATTCTCTTTCTCTTCACCGTTTCGTTTGCGATTGCTAACGATCAGTGCTTATATCGAGTTCGAGTTCGTAGACCCGGCTTTCGCCGGGCGCCAACATTACCAGGTCGCCGGCCTCGCGGGCTGCCACCCGGCCGACCACAGGACAATTGGCCGGCTCGATGCCCAATGCGTGCACATCGGCGCCAGGCATTTTCCATTCGATCAGGTAAGGTAAGTTCTCTGTGGCCCAGGAAAGACTAACACTCAACGCGCAAGTACTTCCATCGGCCATCGGAAAGACCGGATTCTCGATCACAGCCGTTGCGCATTCACGTCCTGTAGTTGCATCCAATTCTGTGATCAGATCCTGGTGATAGTAGACATGTTCTTTGTAGTCGGGCTGGGGCGCTTGCCATTGATCGTAACCCTCTACGGGAGTACCTTCCTCGCGTGGGGTGACTTTTTGGGAGGGGAATAGGACTCGGGTTTCTTCACTCATTAACGGAAAGCCGAAGTTGAAATGATAGAGAATCATGTGCGGCGATGGGTGGAAACTCAGATTCTCGACAACATCCCGGATAGTCAAGCGATTGAGCCCCATTTGGCAGTCGATTTCCCGCGTCAGTTGCAGATGGTCGCCAAACATTTCCGTTTCTTCAACCAGACCGCGGATCTGCATCAGGTACTCATCTTCCTGCCAGTGGCCCTCGGCCACCACTTGTCGCCCCGGCAGGTGATGGGCGTGTCCGTGAAGTCCAATAATTTCCCCGTTGTCGACACACGGCGGACCGACCTGGGTCAAACCGCAGGTGATGAGTAATCCTCCGGCAGCTGTGCGTAGCCATTTCATGCCGGTTGCTCCCGGGTCGTAGAAGGCTGGATTGACCGTACCATTGACAGATAGCCAACTGAGCGGTACGCCACCGAATTCCGTCAGGCCTATGTCCATCCCTCGCGAGGGTGAGACATAGAAACTAAGGCCGGCACCGGTACGGACCTGGATCAACTCCACCCCTTTTTCCCTGCCTTCCGTGAGCTGGAAGCGGCGTATGCCTCCAATTTGTTCCAGCTGGCTGGAGCGCGCTTCAATCTCCCTGCGGGTCCAGTGTCGTCCGTGTAAATGCATTTGAATTAAGTCCTCCCTGGGGCGATCTAAGGTTTAACGGGAACTTGGTTGAGCAAACGGCCGAGCCACCCCCAAAATACGATAGCGACAGTCGGCGAAGCTCAAGCGCGCTCTGGTTGGGAACTGCCGCTGATTCTGGGCAGATAGACCCGGTATTGGATTCTGTTGTCCGAATCGCTTTCTGCAGCCACATAACCCCGGTTCTGCTTGACGATGCCATACACAGCGGCCAATCTCAGGCCGACGCCATCGGCTACATCCTCCGACGTGAAGAAGAACGGCTCAAACAGGCGGTGCTTGGCATCGTCGGTGATGCTGGCGCCGGTGTGACTGACGGTTAACAAGACATAGTCACCGGTTGCAGTCTTTGACGGATCGGCGACGTCTCGCTTGGTGATGGCGACGTTTTCGGTTCTGACGGTTATTGGGGCCGGTTCCGGCATCGAGTCCCGCGCGTGTCGGACCAGGTTGTTGATTAATTGTTCGACCTGCAACGGGTCTATCTCCACCGGCCACAAATCGACCTGCAAGGCAGGTTCAAGGACAAGGCCGGCGACGGGATTAGCCAAGATTTTGGCGTGGTAGGCAGTGATTTCGTCGTTGAGGTTGAGTACCTGCGGCGCAATCTGCTGCTTGCTGGCGAATGCCAGCAGTTGACGCACCAACCCTGCCGCCCGTTCTCCGGCGTTGAGGATCTTGCCGGCCATTGCATGAACTACTGGGTCCAATCCTTGCTGGAATTGGATCAGCTCTGCGTAGCCATTGACGGCTGTCAACAGATTGTTGAAATCGTGAGCGATGCCGCCGGCCAATTGACCGACCGCTTCCATCTTCTGTGCTTCCAATAATTGATCCTGCAGCCGTTGCCGGTCGGCCTCAAGGCGTTTCCGCTCGGTGATGTCCCGGGCAACAACCAATATGGCTTTCACCTGCGCGTCTTGCAGGATCGGTGTTGAGTTGGCCTCTACCGGCACGCGGTGACCGGCTTTGTCGATTATCTCGACCTCGTAGTTAAAAAGCCTATTGTTCCCAAGACGACGACCAATAGCTCTTTGTCGAAGCCTGGACCAATATTCCGATGGAACGATCTGTTGGACTGTTAGCTGTAGCGCTTCATCTAGGCTGTAGCCGGTGATCTCCAAACCGGCGCGATTAAGGAAGATGATGCGTCCCTTCGCGTCGTGCATCAGAATGATGTCGCGCGCAGTCTCGGTGACCAATCGATATTTTTCTTCACTCTCTCGGAGGGCTTGTTCGGCGCGTTTCCGTTCGGCTATCTCGCGCACGACGACCAGGATGGCCCTAGCACCGTGCCAAGTGGTTATCGAACTGGTTATCTCCACCGGAATATTGGACCCGTCTTTGTGGGCAATTGTCGTCTCATACTGGTCGGTTGCTGAAATGCCTTCACTATCCGCATTGAAGTCCGTCGAGAATTTGTCTAGCACGCCGTGGTGAAACAGATCACCGAGAGATGTAGATAATAGATGCCGGTTGGCATAGCCTGTGATCTGCATCACGCGCTGATTGGCGTAGACGTGCTGGTGCGGAGCCGTGGCCAGGGCAATCAGAATGCCATCATTGGCGTTCTCGGCCAGGGCACGGAAATTCTCTTCGCTCTGACGTAGCGCCTCTTCCGATTGCTTCTGGTGTGTGACATCGTGCCCCAAAGCGACCGAGCCGATAGGCCGGCCAAGCTCGTCGACCAGGTTACGTTCGTACCACGAGATGATTTTTTGCGTACCGTCTTTGCAGCGAATGGTGGTTTCGAAGTCCTCTGCAACTTCGCTCCCGCGCAGCGTATTGCCCACTTTGGTCAATAAATAGTCGCGATAAGAGTCTTCGGGATACAGCCACTGCCATATTTTGTTGTTGCCGATTACTTCTTCTTGTGAATATCCGCTCATAGCCTCGGCAGCGGCGTTCCAGACGATCACGTTTGCCTTTTCGTCTAAGACGTTGATCCACACATTGGCGTTCTCAATGATCCGCTGCCGGAATTGACTCAATTGGCTGATCTGTCGAATGGCCGACGTCTGCTCGTGAAGCGCGCCGGCCAAGGCCCAGGCCGCCAAGGTGACTGTTGTCAGGTAGACTATCATCAGTAAGAATCTGACGGGGTCAGGCGAACCCGGCGGAAGTCCATAGCCGGCGGCGACTCCCCACACAGTAATTGTCACGACGGTGAGGACGGCGACAGCCGCGCCTGTCCAACGGAATTGGTAGGTGATCCAAATCACCAGCAAGATGACAAAATATTGCAGGACGATGCCCAATAGGGGCGCATCCTGAGACGAAGGGCCGGAAGTGATCCAACCCAAACCGCCTAACGCTGCGATGCTTAGAAGTCCGACGACGACCCGACTCCATCTTGGCCGAGTGATAGGCAGCCTAAGCAGCGCCAGAATAACTGGCACCAGCACCATGGTGCCCAGAACGTTACTTGCCCAGCCTGTCGCCCACAGGGTCGAGAATTCAGCCCAGTTGGCTGCGGAGTAATAACAGGCCGCGGCGACCCCGACCGTGGTTGAGATCAGCGGCGCAATTACGGCCGCCAAGGCGGTGAATTGGAGCACCGTACGTAATGACTTGAGCGGATCCTCAGCGCTGCAATGCTGCAAGAGCTTCAGAGCCACTATGGCGCTCAATGTATTGCCTGCAGCAATGATGATCGACAAGGACAGCAACCCGGCAGTACCCAAGCCTGCCGTTCGCAAACCAAATAGACTGCCCAAGAAAGCACCGATAGCGATCGCGGGCCAGACTGAGTAACCGTACACGAGGAGAAAAGCTACTGCAAGACCGGCTGAGATCCAGAAGGAGGACATCACAGCAGGTTGAAGTGCCAACAAGTATCCCAGTCTTGTGGCCGCGAAGTAGATGGCGGTCGCCAAGACAATTATTACCAGTCGCTTTGGCCTAACTTGGAGCCGAGATCTCATTCCAGTGTCTCAGAAGCGGACCATGTTTCGATCGGAACAATTGGCAACGTGTGGGTGGTGATGAGGCGGTCACCGGCATAAGCCTTTATCAGAATAGGTTGATCGGCCGAGAATGCGAAATCGAGCCATGCGCTGGATACTGTTTGTCCGGGAGTCATGTTGGAAAACTCGGCGTTTACAATGGCCTCTTCTGAAGCGATCGTCGAAATCTCAAAACGAAGTTGAGAGTATGAAATAGGCGACGTGACACTCAACTTGATTTTATCGTTTTTGTTTTCTACGTGCAAGGCCAATCCATTTCCGGCCCACGTCAGGTCGCTCAGACCGGTCGCCGGATACCAGATCTCTTCCCAGGTTATTCGTTGGCCGGCCGAAAGCGTAAAAGTGTCAGAAAAGGTTGGCGCCAACCCACCGTGCATCTCCGCATAGGTCGAGTCGTCATCGGTGTACAAGTCGGGCGGCAACGCGTCCGGCCCCCAACCAAGACCAAAGAATTTGGCGCCTGTTGCCACCTGCTCATCGTAAGTGCGCACCAAACCTTCGTCGGACGTCGTGTCGTAAATTGCCTGGAAGTCGCCTTCTGCCTGGGGATACTGGAAGAAACC
>CAZHBM010000114.1:0-10062 GCA_964529945.1 uncultured Anaerolineales bacterium
CAGATTTCCTCCCAAGTTGGTAATGATGCCGATCTGATGAGGAAGATCGCGAAAGACGTTGGCCATACCACCGCCCTTGTAGTCGATCAAGATGAATGCCACTTCGTGAGGATGGTACTTGATCGACAGCGACGCAATGATGGATTGCAGCAGCTCACTCTTACCAGAGCCGGTGGCGCCAGCTACCAGCCCGTGCGGCCCGTGTCCGCGCTCGTGCAGGTCAAACAGAAGGGTGTCGCCGCCTGCCCGCACGCCGATGGGGACTGCCAGGGACCGATACGGCTGTTCACGTTTCCACGAATCGACGACCGGCAGCTCTTCGACGTAACTGACACCTAACATGTCCAGCAAGGTCACCGCGTTCGGCAGGGCAGACACGGCATCAGCCCGAGCCAGGCGGAGCGGGGCCAGGCGCCTGGCCATAGTTTCAGCATTGGATACAGAGATGCTGTCCGGGAAGAACTCCATCCGCGCGGGAGGTGGCCCCACAAGGCGCAGAACGTTCCGGGCGGACGTCACTTCCACCACGGCACCACATTCTCTGGCCAGAGACTCTTGCCGATCCCCTGCCAACAGCGTATAGACACCTACCGCCGGTCCCTGTGTGAGGATCGTCTGGAGTCCCACTGCCACGGCGTCGGCGGCACCCTGGCGGGTGACGTATGGGTCCGCACACACTACCACGTATGCAGGCAGGGACGCCCCCTGTTGGCTCTCGCGGTCGGATGCAGCCGCCATCGTCCGCTGGCGCACAAGCTGGCTCAGGTTCGACACCACCCGACTGACATCTTCCGCACTGGCAGCCACAAACCGCTGAGACCGGTCGTCGTTCCAGACGTGGGGTAGCCAGCGTGTCCACCCCCAGTGTTCGGAGTCGGCTTCAGGATACAACACCACCAATTTCGATTCAACCGGCGCCTGCAGGCAGACAAGCTGAGCGATCAACGACCGAAGCATCTGATGAACCAAGTGCTGGGCGCCAGCAACACCAGCCACCCCTACCTCTGTTAGAGACATCGTGATGGCTACGTTGGGCGCCGTGGCAAACCCCTGGGCCATCTTCTGCGCTTCCGTGACCAGAGGGTCCGGCTCCAGAATGTCTTGTGACAGCGGGCCGGTATCCACATGGAACGTCGCCGGGGCGCTACCGACGCCCAGCCGCAAGTTCAGAAAGTCGGCATCCTGGGGAGAACGCTCCCACAGCCGGCGATCTGACCGCTCCACCAGCCCCAAGCACTCCATTGGGGAGGGGTTGGCACCCAAGCTGGCCCGGCGCTGTCGCTCCAACAGGCCGGAAAGCATCTGGTGCAAGTTCCGCAGATACTGGAGATATTGGGTGTCGCGCAGAGAGAGCTGTTCGCGATACTTGCGCTGGCTGGTGACATGATTTACGAAGGCAGCCACGTAGCTGAGCAACATAATGGGCAGATAAGCCAGCATAAAGATAATATTGCGACCCGGCAACGCCACCAATATGATGATAACCATGATAACCGTGCCGAGAATCGGCATCAGGATGGTCAGCATCGACGTCGACGGCGCCGATGGACGCTGGGGCGGCGGCTGAATCTCCACAGTATCTTCCGGTGGGCTCAGGTAGCTGCGTGGAACCCGTTGGAAGCTCGGCCTGGACGCTCGAGCCGGTGCGCCGGGCTGGGTCCAGCCGGTGGCGCGTTCGGGAGCGGCAGCCGACTTGACCTCACCGTCCAACGATCGCCAACCTGAAACCGGTTGAGTAGAATGAGTCATCGGAGTCTGCTCCTTGTTAACACATAACACGACCTGCGGTCGGCCGTCAGCGTGACCAGCACGGCAAAGCGTCAGTCCCTGGGTCAGTCGTCAACCGGAATGGTCGGCCGCTGGCAGTGGGGGCGACGTAGATGTCCTGATTCCCGTCCGCCTCAGCCACATAAGCCAGGTACTGCCCATCAGGTGACCAGGTCGGCTGCAAACCGCCGGCGCCCAAGGTGGCGCTCATATCAACCACATCGCTGCCATCAGCGTTGATCCGAAAGATGTGCCGCTCGCCAGCCACCGGGGCGGAGAAGAGGATCCGGCTGCCATCGGGAGACCAAGCGGGTGAGGCGCTATCCGGCATCTCCAGCAGCGGCTGGGGCACTGCATCCGCCTGGACAGCCACCAATCCGATTGTGGTCACAGTCGGGAAACGGAATACTGCCACCACCCGCCCGCCGTCCGGCGACCAGTCTGGCTCGTCAGCCAAGACAGCCAGCTTGGTCAGGCCGGCGCCATCGGCATCCATCAGCCACAAATCGAATGTATCACCTTCCGCCTCTCGGTTGGAGGCAAATACTATCCGCTGGCCATCGGGCGACCAGGCCGGACTGGTATCCACAGCGGCGTCGGCGGTCAACCGCTTCACGCCAGAGCCATCAGCAGCCATCACGTAGATGTCGGGGTTGCCATCACGATCAGAGACGAAGGCCAGCCTCCGGCCATCGGGCGACCAGGCCGGGTGGGTATCCGTGGCGTTGTGGTCAGTCAACCGGGTCAATTGCGTTCCGTCGGGCCGAACAGTGTAGACGTCCCAGTTGCCGGTCCGGTCGCTGGCAAAGGCAATCGTGCCGGCCAGGGATCCGACAGGAGCCACAGCCACTGGCGGGGGAGGAGTGGGCATGAGCGTCATCGTCGGCAAGGGATTGGGTGACGGTCTGGCAGCCACCGCTGTCAGAGTTTGAAGCGCTTGAAGCGTGGCCACACGCTTCGCAATGGCGGTCGCCGAAGCGGTCTGACGATGCCGGGTGAAGGAGAAAGCGCCAACGACCACCAGAATCAGTACCAGAAGTACCAGTACTCCCCCGGCAGCACTCCACACAGCCAGCCGCCCTTTCCGTGGCGGTGATAGGTGCCGATCGACAGCCGTCAGCCACAAGGCCGCCATTTGGCCGTTGTATTGGTAGCCTGGCCGGCGACGGGTAATCTGGCTGAAGAGGTGGTGTGCCTGCTGCCAATCCCGGGCATGGCTGGCCGTCACCCCCCGTTGAAACAGGTCGGCCAGCACCATCTCCTCCTGGCAATGGGCCAGCCTGGCCTCCCATCGAGAGCGAGTAGCCGGATCGGTGGTATCTGCCAACAACTCCTCGTAGGCCGCACTCGCGTCCGGCCACCGACCGGCAGCCGCAAGCCCTTCGGCTCGGTGACCGGCGGCCATATCCAACCGCACCTGATCCCGACTGTGGCTCATCAGATCAGTGATAACCAGCTCCAGCTCTCGCCTCAGGGCCGATCCGGGCGGCGCTTCGACGGCTGCCTGGCGATAAACGGCCAGAGCCCCTTCCACATCTCCCTGATCCTCCAGGCGTTGCGCCTGGGTCACCAACCGGCCGGCCTCGTCCCGACCGGCCTGGCGAGCTTCAGCTGCCGCGTGGATCATAGCGATTTCCTGACGCAGCGGGCTGGTGGCGGGCAGTTTGTACAGCAAGTCCTGATACAGACCAACGGCACCGGCAATATTGCCGGCCTGTTCCATTTGCTCGGCCCGCTCCACCATCGACCGCACCTCGTCTGGCCTCTCTTCCACCGGCGAGACGGCCACGGGTGCGGGTCGAGCCACCTGCGCAGAGACTGGAGAAGCGACGGGAGCAAGCTGGTCCTCCAGTTCCTGACAGATCGACTGCACTTCACGGCTGAGGGGGCTGGCGGGAGAAAGGCACGTCAACGACTGACGGTAAAGAGAAAGGGCATCCGCCACGTGACCCTCACGCTCAGCTCGCTCCGCCAGCACCAGCAAGCGGTCAACCTCCGCCTCGGCCACTTTTCCACGCGGGACCAGGCTGTCTACGGACCCAGCGGCGTCTTCGTCAGACGACCCGCCGGCGGGAAGCGGTTCGGCAGGTACCGCGGCCGATTCTGGCTCGATAGCCGGTTCAGGCTGGAGCAGTGAGAAGACCAGGACTGTGTCGCCGATTCGGATGTCGTCACCAGCCTGCAACACGTGGTGGGAAACCCGTTCCTGTCCAACAAAGGTGCCATTGCTGCTGCCCAGGTCGTGGAGCACGAATGCTCCTTCCTCATGCCGGATTTCTGCGTGCCGACGTGAGGCCTTCTTGTCCCCTGGCAGAGCAACCTGATTGTCGGCGCTGCGCCCGATAGAAGTGACACCCGCGGCAATCGTGAACGTCCGCAACTCACCCTCGGCGGAGGTGAGGGTCAGCGTAGCTGCAGGATATGGCGTGGACGGCTTGGAAACAGCGGCCAAGTCTGACAAAGAACAAATCTCCTTCTTCTTGTGGTCTGGCTATTTGCTCCAGGACATGCGCTCCTGGGAGATACGATTGGGATCCACTTCGCCCCAATCCAAGCGGATGGGAAGCCAGACGCGCGGGTTGCTGCCATCGGCATTTGCCAACCAGATGGCCCAGCCGCCCCCCTGGTTGGATAGATAGGCCATCGTACGACCGTCTGGCGACAGGGTGCCCCATACTTCCGTCGTCGGCTGGTTGGTCAGATTCTGCGGTGTTCCTCCCTGGAGGCCAACGGAATATACCTCCCAGTTATTATCCCGGCTGGACATGAGCAGCAAGCGATTGGCGCTCACCCCTGTGGGCAGGAAACTGGGATCGTCAACCAGGCGAACGACGTCGCTGCCATCCGGATTGACCGACCAGACGCCGCATTCGCTGGCGCCCAGGGGATCCCAGGTGGCGCAGCTGCGGAAATAGATACGGTTGTCGGGTCCCCATAGAGGATACAGGCCGTTGGCGTCAACAGGAAATCCGCCACCGATCTGAAGACGGTTGTCCACCAGGTTGCAGTCCACTTCGTTGATCGTCTGGATGTATATCGGGGGGTTGGCCGGGTCGGCCGCCAGGCCATCGAAAGCGAACCTCTTACCGTCCGGCGCCCAGGTGGGCCGGCCGCTCTCGCCCGTGCTCTCCAGGCAGGTGACGGCACGCGGGTCTTTACCATCGCTTGTCGCCAGGCCGATTGCATCCATACCGCCACCGGTGCCGTTGAAGAGCAAGTACTTCCCGTCGTAGCTCAAGGCAGGTTGGCGCGCGTGACCCACATCCGCATACATGGATTCGGGCGGATCAGGCGCCACCTGAACTACGTACGATTTGTAGCTAGTACCCTGCGCCAGCGAAAACGCCAATTTGCCGGACAGGGATGCCTGGGGTTTGGGCGTGTTGGTCGGCGGCTCCGCTTCGGGCGATGGCGTTGGTGTGTCTGATTGCGTACCCATCACCACATCGGCAGAGGTCTCCTGCGTTGGCGTCGTTTGACTGCCGGACAGGGCAGTTGCCGTCGCGGCCTCCTCTGCTGCCTGAGCCTGGGCCGTGGCAGTAGACGCCTCGCGGGCAGTGACCGTCTCCTGGGCCCAAGCCGTTCCGGTCAGGTTCGGCCCTATCGTAGCCGCAGGTTGGGTGGGCGTGGCAGACGGTGTAGGGCTCTCGGGCTGGGTAGCCGCCACCACTGTAGACGTAGCAGTAGCGGTTGGCTGGACGGCAATCACAGTGGGCGTCGCTGCGCCCCGCCAGCGTAGCACCAGAGTCACCAATACGGCCAGCACCATCAACCCCACCAAACCTACTCCCAGGCCCAAACCCAGCCAGAGCCAGCGTCTTCCCTTCTGGGGAGCAGCGGCAGGCGGAGGGGCAGACGCGGGTGGCGGGGGGCCCATACGCTCCACGTAGGTCGCCTGGGCGCCAGCGAGCGAGCCGCCAGGGGTCACGTGAACGGGCGGGGGTGGTGGAGGAGCAGCCGTCAGGCGAGCCAATTCATCCTCCAGCTCGGCGACGGCTGAACGCACCTCAAGTAGCAGGGAGCTATCAGCCGGTATGCGGTCGGTCAGCCGCTTGTATTGCGCCAGGGCTTCGTCCAACCGGCCCTCTTTCCTGAGCCGCCTGGCGCGCACCAGCAGCAACCCGACTTGCGAGTCTTCGGCCGGGGCCGGCGCCGACAGGCGCGACAACGCCACCAGCCACTCGCCAAACGTTGGGCAATCTCGAAGGGTGTCGCTGTACCAGGCCCGATCCAGCAGTTTGACTACTGGTAGCCCCCATTGGCGCTCCATCTCGGCCGTCAGGACGCCGTGGCGGTCGCAATTCTGCTGCATCTCATCGGGAGCGAAGTAGCTCTCCTGCCAGGAAGCCTCCCGAACGGGCTGGCAACACCAGGCCAGCATCTCGCTCACCAGCACGGCGCCGGCAAAGCGGTCCATCTCAGCCGACCAACCATCTGTCTGCAGCGCCCGATGGGCATAACCCGGGGAGCCCGCCAGGAGCAGAGGAGGCTGGGTAAAGCCAGGAGCGTACATCTGCTCCACATCCACCAGCTCGATGGGAGCGGTCGGCGCGGGCCGCGACTCCAGCCCCGGCAGCAGGACATTGGGCGCCGACAAGTCCCCGTGCGCCACGCCCCGCTGCTCTATGCCGGTCAGGAGCTGCGCCAGGGCGTGCGCCAGCCGCAGGCTGTCCGCCGGCGACAGCACTTTCCGCTCCAATACCACCTCCATCCAGGTCCAGCCCGGAATCCAGGGCATAAGCATACCATAGACCAGGTCAGGGTAGCGGTCGAGCAGGGCCATCTGTTCTTGCGGCAGCAGAACCGTGCGCTGGCAAACACGCAGACCGGTGAGGCTGGCATAAGGAGCCAGCCTCACCGCAAGGTCAGCCAGGAATGGGCTGCGGTAATGCGGCTTGAAGACCTTCAAGGCCGCTGCCGGCGAACCAGGCGCTGCCCTGTCGGTCAGTGCATACACCGTCCCCTGGCGCCCTTCCTGACCATAGGGAATGCCTGGCGCCGCTGGATGCTCAGCCACGGTGAACTCTGTGTCATTGATTATCAGTTCCAGCCCAACTTCTGGCCGAAATGGCATAACGTGCTCCCCCTGAGGATACGGTCTGGCCAACCGGCCTCACCGTGCTGCGGCGGCGCCTCTTTGATCCGCCTGTATCAACTCGTTGATCGCCTGGTCCAGCAAGACCCGAATCTCATCGACCGTGAATACTGCCTCGTCCATCTGCCCCTGGGCCTTGGACCAGCGATCAGTGTATGCCCCGACAGACTCGCCTTGCCACACACTCTGCAGGTTGCGAACTCTGCCGTCAACATCACTCTCAATTTGCCGGAGATACTGCTGGGCTTGTTGACAATCAGCTACGATCTCACGCATCTTGGCGATGGCCATTCCAATGTCAGACATGTGAATTCCTCCCTCGTCTTTCGGATAGAAAACCTGCAACTAGCCAAACAATGTGCTCTACATATCCGGCCCTCTAGCCACCCTGGTCGAAAGCCTCGAAGATGGAGATGTTCTCCAGCAGGATGCGATTCATTTCGCTTATCTCGGTGTGGAACCGCTTGATACTGCCTTCCGCGTTGTTGATCTTGCCCAGCGCTTCTGCACCCCTCCCTCCCCACCAACTGCTTTGAATGCTCCTCAGTCGAGCCATCAGCTCTTCAATCGTCTTCTGGGCCTGATTTCCCTGCTGCTCCATCCAATTAGCGGTGCTTTTGACCTGATCGGCGCTCATGCCGACATCAAATTGAGGTGCCACGACACTTGCTCCTTTCTATTCTGCTTATGTTTCTTCACAAATCAGACTTCTACTCAACAACCCCCGGATCAATCCACCTTCTTCCAGGCGAACCCTCCCTCGGTCTTCGGCGGAGCCGGCGGCGCTGAATCGGGCGCTGACGGACCATCCAGCCGGCGCCAGCCACGCGAGGGACTGTCGGTCGGCAGCTCGATTTCCGGTCGTTCGGTGACCAGCGGCCCCGGATAGAAAGTGAGCCAGGCGCCATCCCACACCCCTGCCCCAGCCAGAGTGTCCTGGGGGGCCAGGGGGCGCGTCGGCGTTTGGGACTCGACTTGGTAGCCACCCATTGGCTGGTCTTCAGCCACCGCCCAGCGCAGAGCTCGTGCGATCAATGGCGCCAACCTGGACATAGGAACCTCGGCCGGAACCTCCAAATCCCACGACCAATCTACGTCGGCCCGCTTCACGCTCACGATCACGTTTTCCACTCGATAATCACCTCCTCAGAAAGAGGGCACCGACCATTCGCGAGCGGTGGCACCCTGGATGGACATAACCCAGACAGGTTTCGGACATCCTGGGGCAAAGGCATACTCTGCAAGAACCCAGTTAAGAACTTTGAGCCGCATCTTCCCCCAACCCGACCGAACCAGACCCCAGCGTACCCCCTTCGGGTTTGGGCGCCAAATCGCCCTGCCCCGGTGATGGCGTGACCAGGGGCACTTGCGTCTCGACCGTTGGAGTAAGGGGAGATGTCGGCGATGGGGACGGGATCTCCATTGTTGGCGATAGTGCGACGGTGGTGGTCATCGTTGGCGTCGGCGGCACGGCAGTCATCGTCGGCGTCGGCGTGGGAGTGACTGTGTCTGTCGGGAGTACGGTGGCTGCCGGGCTGGGTGACGGGCCTGGCGTCCATGTCAGCCAGGGAGTGGTCGTCGGCGCCGCCGTCGGGCTTGGCACGGCTGCCGGCGCCTTTGTCACGGGAACAGTCGCAGGGGGGTCCACCGACACCACCGGGCTGGGCAAGGCATTCACCGGAAGGGTGGCTGGCGTCAGCAAGCGCTGGCGGCCAACGCCTCTGCGCAGCGCCAGCACAGCTCCAACCAGACATACCAGAACCACTACCATAGCCACCGGCGCCACTACCCACAGCCATCCTCTGCGGCCTCCAGCTACTGGGGCCGCGGGTTCAGCCGACACAGTGGGACTGGCATCAACCGCCACTGTGGGCCGGACCGGCAGCTCCACCAGCAGCGGCACAGCCGGGCTCCAGTCACCCGGGCCGTTGTCGTCCCAGGCGCGAACACGGGCCACCGCCCCGACGGCCTTGGAGTGCTCAATCTCCAACGTGTGCGGTGGACGATCTGCCTGCCAGCGGCGGGCGCCGCCGTTGCCTACCTCCACCTGGTAGTGGCGGGCGTTCGGGACCGGCGACCAATTGACCGCCAGCCGGCCATCCCGGTAGGCTACATCCACATGGTCGGGCGCCGGCAGGCGCGCCCAGTCCTCCTCCTTGGGCATCGGTCCCAACCAAATCTCTATCAGGCTGATGTCATCACTGGTGGGAGCACCAGCCAAATCACTGATGACTGCATCCAACTGCCGGCTGGCGGGAGAAGCGGTCAGGACATCAGCCACCGAGGACAGGCCGTCGGAATAGGCCACAATCCTGGACACCTGATGCAGCGGTGTCAGGAAGACGTTGAGGGCGCCAACAACACCTGCCTGGCTGGACCAGCGCGACTCGGTGTGGAAGGTGTCGCCAAGTTCTGCCGTCCGCTCGCCGCCGTTCTTCTGCCACAAGCGGATAGGGGAGTCTCCCAGCCACACCAGCGCCACCCGGTTGGCTGTCAGATCTACCCGGCCCGCAACCAAGGTGGTATGACTGCCGGCAGACCGCTTGCGTTCCAACACCTCCCGCACCAGCGGGGACAGATCATCCGGCAGCGAAATGGTCGCCACCTGGGCAGCTACATCGGCAGCCAAGCTGCTCAGGCGGCGGGTCAGCGCCAGACGCAAGCTGTGTTCGTCATCCCCAGCCAGTGACCGTTGCCACAGCCAATCGACCAAAGCGTCGCCCACCTGCCGGGCCGCCAGATCACCGAAGAACGATTGGCCCACCCCGTCGCACAAGGCAAACACCAGGCAGGTATTGTCTTCTCGCAAGGCAAGATAATCTTGCCCAGGGTCGCCAGCCAGGCGGCTCTCGGTGGACCGGGCGTAGGCATAGCGGTAGGCGAAGCTCGCCCGCCGTACGAGGTGGGCTTCAGTTTCCCGCGTTTGGGACAGCCGAATGTCCATCGGTACGTGTTCCCTTATGAGGTTTAGGTCCGCCACTCAGCGCAGGACGGGGGTTGCAGCGGACATCACAAAACCCATCTCGACAAGCTCCGGATTCATTCCCGGCAGCATCATCAATGCTTCGGGGGCCAGGTTGTAGCCCGACTCCAGCATCGTCCGCCGGTAAGTTTCCGGAAGGGGGGATGACATAGCCCGCAGCTTTCGGGCGTACTCACTCTCCAATTCAGTGTGTGCCATGATGCCTGACCAGCGTTGC
>CAZHBM010000115.1:0-9746 GCA_964529945.1 uncultured Anaerolineales bacterium
GGAGGACAAACAGAATGGCGAAAGAGAAATTTGTGAGGGATAAACCGCATGTGAACGTGGGCACGATTGGCCACGTGGATCATGGGAAGACGACGTTAACGGCGGCGATCACGAAAGTGTTGGCGATGAAGGGTGGCGCGGACTACCGGGCGTTTGATTCGATTGACAATGCGCCGGAAGAGAAAGCGCGCGGCATCACGATTGCGATTGCGCACGTGGAGTATCAGACGGAGAAGCGGCACTACGCGCACGTGGACTGTCCTGGGCACGCGGATTATATTAAGAATATGATCACGGGAGCGGCGCAGATGGACGGTGCGATCTTGGTGGTGAGTGCGCCGGACGGGCCGATGCCGCAGACGCGGGAGCACATATTGTTGGCACGGCAGGTGGAAGTGCCGGCGATGGTGGTGTATTTGAACAAGACCGACATGATGGATGACGAGGAGCTTCTGGAGTTGGTGGAGTTGGAGTTGCGGGAGCTTCTGACGAGTTACGAATTTCCTGGGGATGAGATTCCGATCATACGCGGGAGTGCATTGGAAGCGTTGGAGTCGACGAGCACGGATCCGAATGCGCCGGAGTATGCGAGCATTGTGGCGTTGATGAAGGCGGTTGACGATTACATACCGGCGCCGGTACGTGACACGGAGAAGCCGTTCTTGATGCCTGTTGAGGACGTATTTTCGATCAAGGGGCGGGGGACGGTAGCGACAGGGCGTGTTGAGCGTGGTATGGTGCACACCGGGGATGAGATTGACATCGTTGGGTTGCGTGAGACGCGCAAGCGTGTGGTGACGGGTGTGGAGATGTTCCGGAAGATATTGGACGAGGGGCAGGCGGGAGACAACATAGGCTGTCTGCTGCGTGGGATTGACCGGGATGAGATAGAGCGTGGGATGGTACTGGCCAAGCCGGGGTCGATCACGCCGCACACGACGTTTGAGACTGAGGTATATGTATTGAGGAAAGAGGAAGGCGGGCGTCATACGCCGTTCTTTCCTGGGTATCGGCCGCAGTTTTACATACGGACGATGGACGTGACAGGGAACGTGGAGTTGCCGGAAGGTGTGGAGATGGTGATGCCGGGTGACAAGATCAACATGAAGGTAGAGTTGATCGTGCCGGTGGCACTGGAAGCGGGAAGCCACTTCGCCATTCGCGAAGGTGGGCGCACCGTCGGTGCAGGTGTCATCACCAAGATAATAGAATAAAGCAACACATTACCCGAAGTCCAGCCTGTGCATTGGATCGAGTGAAAGGAGATCGGGGGGCAGTGGGGCGGTGACGCTTCTAAGCCCCCTTTTGGACGAAAAATGGCTAAGAAAGCAGTTCGTATGGTTGTCACTTTGGCGTGTACCGAATGCCGAGAGCGGAACTATACAACCGAGAAGAATCGGCGTAACGATACAACGCGTATTGAGTTGAAGAAGTTCTGTCCGCGTTGCCGTTGTCATACCTTGCACCGTGAGACGAAATAGCCGGATCGTTCGGCAAAGCCGGTATTCGTGCTCGAGATAGGAGTTGACTCATAATGGCCAAGACAGTAAGCAAAGCTGGTGACAATATCTTGGACAAGATCACCCGCTACCTGCAGGAAACACGTGCGGAGTTGCGGAAGGTTACGTGGCCGACTCGTCGAGGTGCCTGGAATTTGACTCTGATTGTCACCGGCGTCACGGTCTTTATGTCGATCGTATTGGGAGCCTCGGACAGCCTCTTTTCAGCAATAATGAAAGGGATTGTCAATGGCAGCGTTCTTGGAATCGTTGGCGCAGTCGCCCTGGTCGCGGCAGGCGGTGCGGTTGTCTATTTCACCCAACGTGACTGATTTGCATTTCTCCC
Organism: uncultured Anaerolineales bacterium; assembly: GCA_964529945.1. Lineage (GTDB taxonomy): Bacteria > Chloroflexota > Anaerolineae > 4572-78 > NAK82 > CAZHBM01. The sequence continues at coordinate 1,846 of CAZHBM010000115.1, forward strand.
AAGGGAAGTCGTGTGGAGCAGCGCCTCGTTAGGTTGGGTTGGTGAGTTATGGTTGACAAAGCGACAGAAAAACCTCTCACGGAAGTGGACGTAGACTCTGTGGAGGAAGAAGAGAATATAGAGGTTGCGGGCATCGAGGACGAAGCTGCGGCTGTCCAGGACGAAGCTGTGGCTGTCCAGGACGAAGCTGCGGCGGTTCAGGACGACACCGGAGCGGAGGACGTTGTAGCTACCGAGGAAGTCTTGACCGCGGATCCTGCGAAAGACGAAGCGCAGGTACAACCGGAAGGTGCGGCGGCAGCGACTGAAGAAGGCGAGCCAGCACCAGCACCGCGCCCCGAAGGGACGGCGTGGTACGTGGTACACAGCTACTCCGGCTACGAGAACAAGGTCAAGAAGAACCTCGAGCATCGTATTGTCTCTATGGGCATGGAAGACCGCATCTTCCAGGTGGTCGTCCCGACCGAAGAAGAAGTGGAGCTTAGAGACGGTCAGCGCCGGACCACCGAGCGACGCGTCTTTCCGGGATATATTCTGGTTGAGATGCTGATGGACGACGATACGTGGTACGTCGTCCGCAACACGCCCGGCGTTACCGACTTCGTGCGGACTGGCGAGAAGCCGGTTCCCTTGCGCGAGGAAGAGGTTGATAGGATCATCAGGCGCATGGAGGCTGATGCGCCCAGAATTAAGGTCAGCTTCAAGACCGGGCAGAAGGTTCGTATCATCGAAGGCCCATTTGAAGATTTTATGGGTACGGTGGATGCGATCGACACAGATCACGGACGCGTGCGCGTGTTGGTGAGCATGTTCGGGCGTGAGACGCCGGTTGAGGTTGATTTCCTGCAGGTAGAGAGAGTCTAGAAACCCCCCAGGGCGTTTCTGCGATTTGGAGGAAACATTTTTATGGCGAAGAAAATAAAGGCAATCATTAAGTTGCAGATTTCGGCGGGCAAGGCCAATCCGGCGCCGCCCGTTGGTCCGGCTCTTGGTCAGCACGGGCTGAACATTATGGCCTTCTGCAAGGAATACAACGCCCGGACTCAGGGCATGATGGGCAGTATCATTCCGGTTGAGATCACGGTTTATCAGGATCAGACTTTTTCCTTCATAACCAAGACCCCACCGGCCAGCGACTTGCTCAGGAAGGCCGCCGGGGTTGACAAGGGCTCGTCTGAGCCTAACCGCGACAAGGTCGCTGTGGTCAAGCGAGACCAGATTCGGGAAATCGCCGAAATGAAGATGAAAGACCTGAATGCTGTTGACGTGGAGGGCGCGATGCTGCAGATTGAGGGCAGCGCCCGCAGTATGGGCATCACAGTCATTGACTGAGATGGATTTTCGGCCTGACGTTGTGAAGGGTTGTCAGGCCCCAAAAAGTGGTGTGTTTTTTGAAAATGTGGGAGGACGTCCGTCCGCCAGTACCACGTGGAGGTCATTGAATGTCTAAGCGAGGCAAAAAGTATTTAGAGGCAGCCAAACACATCGATCGCAGCCAGAACTATCCGCCCAACGAGGCGATGGAGCTGGTGCGCAACGTCTCGTACGCGGATTTTGACGCGACGATTGAGGTGCATTTGCGTATGGGCTTGGATCCCCGTCACGCCGACCAGCAGATAAGAAGTACCGTGTCTTTGCCGCACGGTACCGGCCGGAGCGTGCGCGTGCTGGTTTTCGCCGAAGGCGAGGGGGAAAGAACAGCCCAAGAAGCCGGCGCCGATTACGTAGGCAGCGACGACTTGGTGAAGAAGATTCAGGAAGGCTGGTTCGAGTTTGACGTGGCTGTAGCCACGCCGCCTATGATGGGCAAAGTCGGGCGTTTGGGTCGGGTTCTGGGTCCGCGCGGCCTGATGCCCAGTCCCAAGGCCGGGACGATTGTCTCCGATGATGATCTGGGGCGGGTCGTGTCCGAGTTGAAGGCGGGTCGTGTTGAATTCCGTATGGACAAGACGGCCAACGTCCACGTTCCTATCGGGCGGGCGAGCTTCAGCAAAGAGCAGCTGCTGGAGAATTATGCGGCGCTTATGGAGGCCATCCAAAGGGCACGACCGGCCAGCGCGAAGGGGCAGTTCATCCGCCGTATTACCGTGGCACCGACCATGGGGCCAGGAATCAGGGTCGACGTAATTCAATCGTCGCAGCTGCAGGTTGCATAAATTTTAGAATCCGGTCATAATTGAATAATCTGGTTTGCCAGAGACAGTAGGTGCAGCGCAATCAAGCGTTGCTTAAATCCCGGTGAGGATGCCTGCCGAGGCAAAGCGCCCGAAGGAGTTTACTCCCCAGTACTGGAGAGTGCCATTCAGGTCTTTGTGTCAGCAGGCGCAAAGACCTTTTTTGTTTACGTCAGACCGGGGTAGAGAACATTCGAGTAACACTAGAAGCAAAGGAGGTGAGAAACATTGGCAATTACGCGTAAGAAGAAGGAAGAGTTGGTCGCCCAGTACGTCGAGAGTTTTTCTCGCAGCCGAGCCTTATTCTTCACCGACTATCGTGGCCTAAGCGTGTCGGGGATGGAGGAATTGCGGTCCAAGATACGAGAGGCCGACGGCAGCTATGCAGTTGTAAAGAACACGTTGGCGCTGCGCGCTCTTGAGGAAGCGGGCCTTCCCATTCCGGAGAGTCTTATGGCTGGACCCGTGGCTATCAGTTTTGCCTACGGTGACGTGCCACCCCTGGCGAAGGTTTTGACAGATTTTTCCAAGCAAACTGAGATCCTGAACGTCACGGGCGGCATTCTGGATGGGGCGGTTCTGGATGCGGCTGCCGTCAAGGCAGTTGCGGACTTACCGCCGCGAGACGTCGTTATGGCGCAGTTGTTGGGCTTGATGCAGCAGCCAGGCAACCTGTTGGCCGGTGTGCTCAGCGCAGCGGGCAACAAACTGGCGGGCACCATCAAGGCCTACGCCGACAAGTTGGAAACTTCAGAGTCTGCTGCTTGATGCAGCGACGAATTAACAAGCTTACCCCACGATAGGGAATTTTAGGAGGAAGAACTTACAATGGCCGATCTAGAAAAACTGGCTGAAGAAATTCAAGGCCTGACGCTGATGGAAGCTTCGGAGCTCGTCAAGATCCTGGAAGACAAGCTGGGTGTGACGGCGGCAGCTCCTATGGCAATCGCAGCCGCTGCCCCGGCGGCCGCTGCGGCCGAGGAAGAGGAAGAGAAGACCGAGTTTGACGTGGTCCTGAAGGAAGTCGGCGCCAAGAAGATCCAGGTGATCAAGGTTGTGCGGCAGCTGACCGATCTCGGTTTGAAGGAATCGAAAGACCTGGTCGACGGTTCCCCGAGCACCGTCCTGCAGGCCGTGACCAAGGAAGCGGCCGAAGACGCCAAGGCTAAGTTGGAGGCCGAAGGCGCCACGGTCGAGTTGAAGTAAAAGAGGGGAAATTATCCCTCCCAGCAGAACAAAACTGCTGCCAGGGCCACCCCGAGTGGGGGGCCCTGGTTTTTTGTTCCGGGATTTATTTCTGAAGGTCGGTGACCAACCCGACAAAACGGGCGATCAAATCGGCGGCTCCGGCGGGTGATTTCCCTTGAGCGTAGAGCCGGAAGAGGGGCCGGTCTTCGTCGGGCAACACCAATACCCATTCAGATTGGTCGAAACGGATCTTGATGCCGTCCGTCAGGTCCACCGAATGGCGGGAGAAGTGCTGATTCAGCCGGCGCATTACGATGCCCTTAGCTTCCCAGGGACAGGCCACCTTCTGGTGCGACATGTGGAAGGCGGGCAGATCGGCGATCACTTGCGACAGACCGACGTTTTGAAGGGCCAACATCTCCAACAACTTGGCCGCAGCGATCAATCCGTCACCGGTGGCCTGAAAGTGAGGGAATATGAATCCGCCTTGCCCGTTGGCGGACATCACGATCCTCTTTGCTTCCGAGTCGCTGGGGGCTGCGCTGGCGACGACTTTTGTACGCACGATGCTCGCCCTGTGGCGAGCGGCAATGTCCTCGAATTGGTCCGGCATCGTCACCGGGACGGCTATTGCGGCGCCTGGGGTGATCGTCAACGCCAGATTTGTCAGAACCATGGCGGTCAAGATATCGGACACCGACTTGCCGCGATCGTCGACGAGAGACAGCCGCTCGCCGGCGACATCGAACCGAATGCCCAGATCGGTGTCTAACGTCGATGCAATCAGCCCCAGGCGATCCAGATCGGCTTGTAGCTCGTAGGGCTGAATGGCCATACGTGACTCGTCCACATTGGCGTTCAATGCCACCACATTACAGTTCAATTCATTGAACACATTGGGCATAATGTTGGCGACCAAGGAGTTGGCGTAATCGACCACGATGTAGAATGAACGCTGCTGGATGGCTTCGGCCTGAATGAACTGCATGAAACCGCGGGTATACTGCTCGACGACCTGCGGGGCGTACGAAATCGATCCAATTTCGTCCAGGTAGACGCGGCGAAAATCCTCGCGGAAGAATGCCTGGCCGATGCGCCGCTTCTGAGCGTCATCCAGGTCCAACCCACGCTCGTTCATGAATCGAATGTCGACCATACGCTCATCGTAAGGCGACAAGCGTACGTGAACACCGGCCACGGCCTGTGAGTTGCAGGTGTAATAACGGGCTACCGGTAAGGGCTGGGTGCCCAGGTCCCATACGTTGACGCCGCTGGAAGGCAGTCCGGCGATGATCGCCCGTTTTAACATGCGCGGGCTACGATGCACGTCGCGATTGATGGTAACCAGCGACTCCTTTTGCAGAGTTGTGCCCAGGGCCGCGCCGAGGGCTGCCGCAAATTCGGGCGTCAGATCGACGTTGACCACTCCGGTTACGCCAAAGCGACCGAACAGCACGCGTCGCCCCTGGGAGCCCCAGATGATGCTGTTCTTGACCGTCACGCCGGCTTCGATCTCTTTGCCCGGCCAGATCTTGACGTTGGGATGAACCACGGTGCCGCGGCCAATCTGGGTATTGTCACCGATTACCACACCCTCGAGGATGATGGATTTGGCCTTGACGCTGCACTGGGAGCCGATTACGGCACCGCGAATCTCGGCCGATTCTCCGACGTAACAATTGCTCCAGATGGCGGCGCGCTCAATCTGGGCGTGACTATCGACGATGGTATGATCACCGATCATAGTCGGCCCGTAAATTGTCGCCCCGCCGCGAATTTTTGCGTCCTGCCCCAGATATATGGGGCCAAACAAGTTGGCATCGGGTGCAATTTCGACGCCGCGATTGGCCCAGATGCCGCCCTCAATCAACTGCCCTAATTGTATGTGGTGTACCTGGCCTTCGAGGACGTCGCTGATGGCATCGACGTAGCTTTCGACGGTACCCACGTCGGACCAATAGCCGTCGGCCACGTAGCCGAATAGGGGCGCCCCTTGGGACAGTAGTGGAGGTAACACGTCCTGAGAGAAGTCGTAGGGTGTGTCGGGTTTGAGATCGGTGAGCACTTGGGGCTCAAGGACGTAAATGCCGGTGTTGACCCGGTCAGAAATCACGTCGCCCCAACTCGGTTTTTCCAGGAATTGGGTGATGCGGCCTTCAGGGTCAGTAACCACCACGCCATAATCGAGAGGGTCTTTGACCTGTTTGAGCGTCACGGTGACCAGCGCCTCGTGCTCCTTGTGGAAATTGACGATGGCCGCCAGGTCGATGTCCGTGACGGCGTCACCGCTGATGACCAGGAAGGTATCGTCCAGAAAATCACGGGCATGGGCGACGCTGCCCGCGGTGCCTAACGGGAGCCCTTCGACCGAATAGCGGATACTCATTCCCTGGCCGTTTCCGTCTCCGAAATAATCCTCGATGTGCTCGGCCAGGTGTTGAACCGTGATAACGACCTCGGAGAATCCGTGGAACTTGAGCAGGTCCAAGATGTGTCCCAGGACGGGCTTGTTGACCATCGGTATGAGTGGTTTGGGGCGAGCTATTGTGAGGGGACGGAGCCGTGAACCGGCGCCCCCGGCCATAACGACAGCTTTCATCGCGCAACCGCCTTGTGGGCAACTATGTCGAGAAAAAGGGAAACAAGTTAACCGACGATATTGGCGCGTGCCTCAGTTCCCCTCAGGAGGCTCGATGCATCGCTCCTGCACAGCATTATACCACAATTTGTGATCCATCAATACGGCCCGGCCATTCGTACGCCGGCACGGGGGTGCAAAACTCGAGCTGTTGCTCTATACCGGCCTATGGGAAACAGAAAACGCCCGACGTCTGTCCTGGAAACGCCGGGCGTGCTTACCTCACTCGCTTACATGAGGAGGACTCTCAGTGGCCGCAACTGCTGCAGGATCCGCCGCCGCAACTGCTGCAGCCGCCGCTGCCGGCCAGCGAGTGACTCGACCCGCCGTTGCCTCGGCTGGTGGCGGCAAAGAGTGACAGTGCCCGCCTGGTGTTGTGGCTGTGGCAGTGTTTGCACTCAATCGGCGCATCGGCCTTGCTCATTGGCCGTAAGGCTTGCATCTTGGATTTGCAGTCGGCACAGACATATTCATACATCGGCATATTGGCTATTCTCCTGAACTCCTGTCGGCAATCGTACAGTCACGATTCTACCCAAAAATGGAATTGGCGTCAAGCCGTAGTATGCTGGCGGGTGTGTCCCGCTTTCCCGGTCGATGGCCAAAAAAACGACTGCCGGCCCCACCGGGTTGCCCGCCAAAAACAGGGACACCCGCTATTGCGGTCCAAGCCTATTCAGAGTATCTTCCAAGGCTTCCAGGCCCGCGTCAAAGCCTTTTCTGCCAAGTCCCCAGCGCAGATGACTGTTTCCAAAGTCAAACAGGGTCGACGGCACCAGCAGGACGCCGGCTTCTTGGACCAGGCGGGCGCAAAAGCGGTCGGCCGGCTCACCCAGCAGGCGTGCGAAGGCGACCGACCCGGCGACGGGTTGGCGCCAGGCGAATCTGCCTGCCCAGCGTTGGTGGAAAGCAACCACACGCGCAAGATTATCGCCGATGAGAGTCTTGTTACGGTCGAAAAGCGCCTGCCCGTTTTCCAGCGCCAGGCGCGCCAGGAACTCACCCGGCGCACTGGCGCATATTGTCGTGTAGTCCTTGATCGCCAACAGCGAATCTATCAGCTCGGCGTCTTGGGTGGAGAGCCATCCGATGCGCAATCCGGGCAGGCCAAAGGATTTCGACATCCCCCACAGGCTGACTGCTTTGGCGTACGCGTCGCTGGCTGGAGGCAGGGGGACGGTCCCCTCATATTCCAACCCGCGATACATCTCGTCGCTGAACAGCCACGTCCCGTGCTTGCCGGCCAACCGGATAATTGTCTCGAACTCGTCGAGCGACGGCAAATAACCGGTAGGGTTGTGCGGCGAGTTGACGACCAGCAAACGGGTTGGTTCGGCCAGCAGTGTCTCCAGATGGTCCAAATCCATACGCCAGCCGGAGTCGGTTTCGCGCATCGGCCAAGGGACGACCTGGCATTGATGGTAGACCGCCAATGCCCGCAGGGATTGGTAACAGGGTACCTGAACAATCACCCTGTCACCGGTTCTCAAGAGCGCCATCATGGCCAGGAAGATCGCCTCCTCGGGCGCGTTGGTGAGAACAATCTGCTCCGGTTTGATCGATTGGTGATAACGGGCGATGGCCCGCCGCAGGGCCGGGTCGCCTTGCGACTCTGTGTATCCTAAACGCAGGGCGGCCAGTGAGGACACTGGCTCGCCCGCGATATCGAGCACGTCTTGGATCGACATGCTTTCACAATCAGATGCCGACAGCAGGTATTTCGCGCGGAATTCCCATTGTGCGAAGTACCGTTCCAGGTGGAAACTCTCAAGTGGCGGCTTCATCCAACCTCCCTTTGTTGCGTAAGTACTGTCGGAGTGCGTGCCGCAGGTCCTGCGTGGCATCGGCCAGGGTGCGGCGCGCATCTTTCATCAAGTCGCCAGCTTGCCCGATGGTCGACC
>CAZHBM010000116.1:0-805 GCA_964529945.1 uncultured Anaerolineales bacterium
AAGAAAGGCGCCGGTCAGACCGGTCGAACGTCCGTAGATGGACCGGCCAATGAGGAACAGCAGGAGGACGCTGATGATCTGTCCAACGAACGACGGCACGCGGGCAGCCGTCTCAGACACTCCCAGAAACAGGAAACCAAGGGCCTGCAGATACAGGAACAGCGGCGGCTTATCGACCGGCGAACCGCTGACCATCACGTCGCGCCCACTGGCGATGTCGGCGCCCCAACTGCTGTACAGCGCTTCGTCGTGATGGAAACGGTTGGCGCTTAAGGGTGCCAGCGGCAACACGGCCGACAGCAGCAAGATGGTCGCCAGAAGAACCGGCAGATACCACCTCATCGGGTGCTGTGCAGAGTCGCCCGGTTGGTTCGAAACCGCCCTTGGCACCCAACCGGCCCGTTCTTTCACCACCTGGGCGCCTGGGGATGAAAGAAGTCGACGAAATTCCGGTTGAAGATCAACATATGGGAGAAATCCATCGGCAACTCGCGCGTGGGCGCGACGGGGTGCAGACGGGCCTGGCTCATGGGAAAATAAAGGCCGCCCATCACGTTGAGCAGATTCAGAACCGGCATGTTGCCGGCCGGATGAACCTTGCCTTCTAAGACGAAACGCCCGGCGTACATCACCACCAGCTCCGACCGCTCCGGCACGCGCACCGTCGCCGCACCTTCAGGTGACATCAGGTCGATGGCCATCACCTGCGGCTTGGGTACGGCGATCTTTGTGTGCGAAAACCTGGCCAGCAACCCATCGGGATCCAGGGACATGCCTTCCACGTCCAGCAGATCGATGCTCTGCT
>CAZHBM010000116.1:815-9745 GCA_964529945.1 uncultured Anaerolineales bacterium
TATTGGCTACGCTTTCAGCGGTTGGTCTGGAGACCTTGGGGGTTCAACCAACCCAGAAACGATTCGTCCGATTCGACTTTGCCGGTGAAAAGATAGGCCGGCGTAATTACACGGATTGGCAGTTGCATAATTCTCATCTCCATTCAGCTTCCGCATTCAGCGCAGATTATACCATGCAGCCACCACCCGAAAAAACCTTTGACGGACCCCAATGGGCGTGTTATAATTCTTCTTGCCCCTCGATAATGGAGCCAATCGCTTGCGAAGGAGCAGCAATGTACCACAGGCATAACGACTCGTGGTGGACGTACCGACAAAAAACGGGGGTTTGGCGCCGGCTTGCTTTTCGGGCCACGCTGCCAGGCCCCTTTTGCGTCTCTAATCGCCTTGTTCCGATGATTACGGTAGGAGGGCTCGCCTCCCGATGACAACACTTCTCTTGAAAAACGCCGACCTGCTGGTCACGATGGACCCACAACGGCGGCGGCTGAAGAACGGCTGCCTGTGGGTCGAGGACAACGTGATCCGCCACGTGGGCACCCTGGCCGACATGCCGCCCCAGCCCGACCGGGTGATCGACGCCGGCGGGATGATCGTTTTGCCAGGCCTGGTAAACACCCACCATCACCTCTACCAGACGCTTACCCGGGCGTTGCCGGCCGTCGAAGATGCCAAGCTGTTCGACTGGCTGACCTACCTGTACCCGATTTGGGCCGAGCTGACCGCCGAGGCGGTCTATCACAGCGCCAAGGTCGCGCTGGCCGAATTGCTGCTCTCGGGCTGCACGACCGCCAGCGATCACCTGTATCTGGTTCCCAACGACGTCCGTCACGACGACGAAATCCGGGCCGCCCAGGAGATGGGCGTCCGCTTCCATCCCTGCCGCGGCAGCATGTCGCTCGGACAATCCCAGGGTGGGCTGCCGCCCGACCGGGTGGTGCAGACCGAAGACGAGATTATCCAGGACTGCGAGCGACTGGTAAACGCCTATCACGATCCCCAGCCCTATTCTATGTTGCGCATCGCCATCGCGCCCTGCTCGCCTTTTTCCGTCACCGGCGAGTCCATGCAGCGCTCGGCCACCTGGGCCCGGGAGCGCGGGCTGCTGCTGCACACCCACGTCGCCGAAACACTGGACGAGGAGGTCTTCTGCCTGGAGCAGTTCGGCTGCCGGCCGGTGGAATATATGCGCCGGCTGGATTGGATCGGGCCGGACGTCTGGTATGCCCACGCCATCTACGTCAATCAAGCCGAGATAGGCCTGATGGCCGAAACCGGCACCGGCATGTGCCATTGTCCTTCCTCCAACATGCGCCTTGGGTCGGGCATCGCCCCCATCCGCGAGATGATCGACGCCGGCGTGCGCGTCAGCCTGGGCGTCGACGGCAGCGCGTCCAACGACTCCTCGCACCTGATGGCCGAAGCCCGAATGGCCATGCTGCTGCAGCGGGTGACCAAAGGTGCCGATGCCCTCACCGCCCTGGAGGCGCTCGAAATGGCCACCCTGGGCGGCGCCCGGGTCCTGCAGCGCGACGACATCGGATCGCTGGAACCGGGCAAGGCGGCCGACTTCATCGGCATCCGCCTGGACCGGCTCGAGTTTGCCGGCGCGGCCTGCCACGACCCCCTGGGTAGCCTGGTCCTGTGCACGCCGCCCAACGTCGACCTGTCCGTCATCAACGGGCGGACGGTGGTCGAAGATGGGAAGATCAAGGGCCTGGATATGGACCGCCTGGTGGCCCGCCAAAATGAGATCGCGCTCGAAATGGTCCGGCGAGCCGAACAGGGGCGCTGACGGCCCGACTGGTCCTTTTGTTGGCGGCATTAGTTGGGAAAATCTGGCATCTGTTAGACACTCGAAAACACATCCGTCTAAGCGTTGGAGTGATTAAATACTGACTCAGGAGGTCATCATGCCACACAACCGATATGCGCTTTATCTGCAAGATGCGCACCCGATTCGAGAGGGAATGAAGCTGGCTCAGTTTGCCGAGAAAAAAGGCTTTGAAGCCGTCTGGCAGGCCGAGAGCCGCCTGGTCCGTGACGCCATCGTGCCTATGTCCGCTTATGCGGCCGTCACCGACCACATCAAGATTGGGTCCGGGGTAATCAACAACTGGACGCGTAACGTCGGCCTGTTGGCGGCCACCCTGCTCACCCTGGACGACCTGGCCCCCGACCGTATCATCTGCGGCATCGGCGCCTGGTGGGATCCGCTGGCCCACAACGTCGGCATCGAGCGCCGCAAACCGCTCCAGGCTATGCGCGAGACCATCGAGGTCGTGCGCCGCTTGCTGAACATGGAAAACGTCACCTTCCACGGCGAGTTTCACAACGTCGAGGGTATCGAATTGGACGTCGTCCACGGCCGGCGCGAACCGCGCAACGTACAGCTAATGATCGGCGCCACCGGAATGAAGATGATGGAGCTGGCCGGCGAAATCGCCGACGGCGTGGTGCTCAACTACTGCGTGCCCGTGGAGTACAACGAGCCGGCCCTCAAGCACCTGCTCATCGGCGCCGACCGGGCCGGGCGCGACTACGACAGCCTGGACCGCCCCCAATTGGTGGTCTGCTCGGTGCACAATGACCGTGCCAAGGCGCTCGACGGTGCCCGCGGCCTTTTGACCCAGTACCTGGCCCAGCAGCCGCACATTGCCAAGGCCAGCGGGGTCAGCGAAGAAGTCGTGAATGAGATCCAGAGTATCCTCGGCTGGCCGGCCACCAAGGAGCAAATCCACGAAGCCATGCGTTTCGTGCCCGACGAGTTGGTCACCCGCATCACCGCCAGCGGAACGCCCGAGGAGGTCATCGCCAAGGTCGACGAATACGTGGCGCATGGCTGTACCTGCCCGATTCTGTACCCGCTCGGGGATCCTTATCTGATGATCGAGGTGTTCGCCGACCGAATGCAGGCCTGACCCCTCCGTCTAGATGATTCCGCCGAAGCGCCAGGCAGTCAACACGGTGCCAGGGCCGGCGTCACGATAATTTCGACAGAGTGCTAAGAGGAGGTAATTCACCATGCTGATTACCAACGGCATCGTGCTCACCTTTGGAGACGAACCGAGAGTCATTCACGGTGGGGCGGTCTACCTGGAGGGCGATACCATCCAGGCCGTGGGATCGACCGCCGAACTGTCGGCCAGGTATCCCGGTGAGGAGATACTCGACGCCGCAGGCAAGATCGTTATGCCCGGCCTGGTCTGCGCCCATACCCATTACTACGGCGCCTTTGCCCGCGGGATGGCCATTCCCGGCGATGCTCCGGCCAACTTCGTGCAGATTCTCGAGCGCCTGTGGTGGAAGCTCGACCGGGCGCTGACTCTGGAGGACTGCTACGACAGCGCCCTGGTCTGCCTGGTCGACGCCATCCGTCATGGCACCACCACCCTGATCGACCACCACGCCAGCCCGGAGGCCATCGACGGTTCGCTCGATTACCTGGCCCAGGCGGTCATCGAATCCGGCCTGCGCTCGTGTCTTTGTTACGAGGTCACCGACCGCAACGGCGAAGAGGGAGCCCTGGCCGGCATCGCCGAAAACGTGCGTTTTCTGCGCCGGCTGCAAGCGCATCCCCACCCCAGGCTGGCGGCCACCTTTGGCCTGCACGCCAGTTTCACCGTCTCCAACGAGACCCTAGCCCTCTGCCGCCAGGCAGCCGCCGGGTTGGACACCGGCTACCACATTCACGTGGCCGAGGACAAGGCCGACCAGGCTGATAGCCTGAAGAAATACGGTGTGCGCGTGTTGGAGCGGCTCGAGCAGCAGGAGATATTGGGGCCCAAAACCATCACCGCCCACTGCGTCCACATCGACGCCTTTGAGATGGATACCCTGCGCGCCACCGGCACGAACGTGACCCACCAACCGCGCAGCAACATGAACAACGCCGTCGGTATAGCCGACGTGCCCGCTATGCTCAAGCGGGGCATCAACGTGGCCCTCGGCAACGACGGCTTCTACAACAACATGTTCGTCGAGATGCACGTCGCCTACCTGTTGCAGAAGGTGCGTACCCTCGACCCGCGCACCTTCCCGGGCGACGCGCTGATGCAGGTGGCCTTCGCCAACAACACCCGGCTGGCCGGCGTCTTCTGGCCCAAACCGGTCGGCGTCCTGGAGCCGGGCGCCCTGGCCGACGTCATTCTGCTGGACTACTATCCCTTCACGCCATTCACCGACGGCAACTATCCCTGGCAGATGGTGTTTGGGATGGATGGCAGCCACGTCACGCATACCATCTGCGGCGGCAAGCTGCTGATGAAAGACCGCCGCCTCTTGACCCTCGACGAAGAGGAGATCGCCGCCAAGGCGATCGAGGCCTCGAAGCGGGTCTGGCAACGCGTGCAAGATATGTAGGTTCGAACGCCCGCACACCGGCGGTGTGCGTTGGGGCTTTAGAGCCTGGTAGCGGCGGAACGCTCCAACAAGCTGGGCGTTCCGCCCTCTTTGAGTTTTGTCCGCGAGTCCGTCCTATCGCGGCGCCGCACTTTCTGAGAGCGATGTACCTGCAATTGAACCGGATCATCAACGCCATCAAGGGGTTCCTGTCTGTCCGTCCAATACTGTCGGTGCTTCTCGCCGCCCTGGCCAGCGAGCTGACCTATTGGCTCGTTTTCGTGCGCCCATTCCCTCTGGCCGTCTACTTTGACGCCATCCCGCCGTTGGATTACGCCAAGCTGAGCCACTACTCGGTCGGTGCGTTTCTGGCCTTCGTAGCCGGTATTCTGATCCTGTTCCTGGCTTACGTGGCCGTGCTGTACGTCGCTGCGCCCCGTCCCACAACCCCGAACCCGCACCGGGCGGCATTGTGGTTGACTCTGGCCGGCAGTGCGCTTGCGTTTGGGACTACGCTGGTCTTCGCCTACCCCACCGCCGCCATCGACGTCCTGATTTACGCCGTACGCACCCGCGGCTGGGTGTTGTACGGGTTGAATCCGCTGGCCACCGCACCGCAGCAGTTGCCCGCCGATCCCTGGGTCGGCCTGGCCGCCGAATGGGCCGCTGCCCCCTCACCCTATGGTAGCCTGTGGGAAGCCTTGTCGCGCTGGGCCTTCCTGGCCGCCGGCGGCCAGTTCCTGACCCACGTCTTCCTGCTCAAGATAATTGCTCTGGTCGCCTACCTGGTCTGTGGGTGGCTGGTGGGTTTGATCCTGCTCAAGTTCAGGCCGCGATACGCGCTGGCCGGCACGGCCGCCTTCGTCTGGAGTCCCCTGGTGCTGCTCGAGGCGGTTGCCAACGGGCACAACGACATCGTGATGGTTCTCTTTCTGTTGCTGGCCGTCTATCTGTGCCTGCAGCCGCGTTGGCACCTGTTGGTTCTGCCCGCCCTGGCCCTGGCCTGCCTGGTCAAGGTCGCGCCCGTGATTTTGCTGCCCTTCTTCGTTATCTACCTGGCCCGCAGCCAGGAGACGTGGTCGCGGCGTTTCCTGGTCGTTGGCGGCGGGCTTCTCCTGGCCGGCCTGCTGGGCGCCGGCTTGATGCTGCCTATGTGGCCCGGCTGGCAGGTCTGGGCCGTGCGCAACCTGGGGTCAGGCGCCGGACGCTCGCCCTTCGCCTTGATGGTCCTGCTGCTGCGCCCCCTGCTGGGAACCAACCTGGCCTTCGACCTCAGCCGCTACGTCTTGGGTGGAGCCTTTGGCTTGATTTATCTTTGGTTCGTTTGGCAGGCTCTTAAGGGTTCCAAGACCTTGTCACAGGTAGTGTTGCTGCCCTCGGCGTCCGTCCTGATGTGGTACCTGATTTTGCCCAACCAGCAGTATCACGCCTGGTATTTGCTGTGGCCGACGGCCCTGGCGGTCCTGACCATCTCCTCACCGCTGATGGACCGGCTGGCCCTGTTGGGGCTGACCTCATGGTTGGCAATCCCCATTTACGAGACGCTGCGTGTCTGGTGGTGGGACCGGCTGTCGACCACCACCACCCACCTGCTGGCCGTGCCCTTTGTTTTTGTTGTGCCGTTCCTTTTCAACCCCCACCTGGGGGCGCCTGTCGGCGATGACCCACCTCAGGACACGACGGCCGCGCAATAATTTGCCGCCGGCCGGGCAATCATCTATAGTCACTCAACCGTTAAGAACAGTTTTTCTGACGTAGGTTTTAGGAGAGACCAAATGGCAGACACAAGCCAATCCGTTCCCTGCGTGGCGATCATCGGCGGCACCGGCAATCAAGGGCCGGGCCTGGCCTTGCGTTGGGCATCATCAGGCCAGTACCGGGTCCTGATCGGCTCGCGCGATGCCGGCAAGGCAGCCACAGTCGCCGCCCAGATCAACGACCGCCTGGGGTCCAAACTGGTGGAAGGCCGTGTCAATTCCGATGCCGCCGCCGAGGCCGACCTGGTCGTCCTGACCGTGCCCTACGCCGCCCACGAAGCCACCCTGGAGAGCATCCGCGCCCAGGTACAGGGCAAAATCCTGGTGGACGTGACCGTGCCGCTCCAACCGCCCAAAGTCAGCCGGGTGTGCGTCCCGGCCGGAGGCAGCGCCACGATGGAGGCCCAGGTCCTGTTGGGTCAAGCAGTGCGCGTAGTAGCCGCCTTTCAAAACGTCAGCGCCGTGCACCTGGCCGACCTGGACCATCCGGTTGAGTGCGACGTGCTTGTCTGCGGCGACGACAAGGAGGCCAAAGCTGCCGCCATCCGGTTGGCCCAGGCAGCCGGCATGCGCGGCCTGGACGCCGGCCCGCTGCAGAATTCGGTCGTCGTCGAAGGGCTGACCTCGATCCTGATTGGTATTAACATCCGCCACAAAGTCAAGGGCTCCGGCATCTTTATCACCGGGCTGTCCTGACCCGGAGGATACACCGGCTATGTTACCCAGCCCTGGCGTCATCCTACTGCCGATAAAAGGCCTGCCCGTCGTCCGGCCTGGCGATGATGTGGGCCAACTGATCGCCGCTGGCCTGCAGGCCAGCTTCGGCCACCGCGACCAACCGGCTGTGCTGGATTCGGATTTGCTGGTGGTCACCAGCAAGATCGTATCCAAGGCGGAAGACCGTTTCGTCGACCTGGCCTCGGTCGAGCCCTCCGCTCAGGCCGTCGAGTTGGCCCAGCGCACCCACAAAGACCCGCGCCTGGTCGAGGTCATCCTTTGGGACACCAGCCAGGTCGTGCGCGCCCAACCCAACGCGCTGATCGTCCGCCATCGCCTGGGTTTCGTGTCCGCCAATGCCGGCGTCGACCGCTCCAACGTCAGTCAAGGGCCGGGCGACCTGGTCTTGCGCCTGCCGTCCGATCCTGATGCTTCCGCCGTCCGCATACGTGCTCGCATCCAGGCGCTGCTGGGAGTGACACCGGCGGTGATCATCAGCGACAGCTTCGGCCGCCCCTGGCGCGAAGGGACGGTCGGCGTGGCCATCGGCGTGGCCGGAATCCGCCCCTTGCAGGACTTGCGCCAGCAGCCGGACATGTTCGGCCGCAAGCTGCAAATCACCGTGGTCGGGCTGGCCGATCAGGTCGCCGCCGCCGCCAGCCTGGTCACCGGCCAGGCGAATGAAAGCCTGCCGGTCGTCCTGGTCCGCGGCCTGAAATACGAACGGGCGGACAACGCGTCCGCCCGTGAAATTCTGCGTCCCCCCGAGCGCGATCTGTTCCGAGACTGACCGCACCCGGGTCTTTGTTCCCGGCTGCCTAAGCCGCCGGCTTGGGCAGTTTTTCCAGCTCCTCGATCATTCCGCGCACCACGTCGAAACCGTTTTGCCAGAACTGCGCCTGGTGGACGTCGATGCCGGCCTTGTCCAGGATCGTGACCGGCGCATCCGACCCACCGGCCGCCAGGATGTCCAGGTAGCGTCCCTTGAAGGCCTCGCCTTCCTGGCGGTACTGCTGGTACAGGGACAACACCAGCAACTGCCCGAACGCGTAGGCGTAGACGTAAAACGGCGTGTGATAGATGTGCGGGATGGAGATCCATTCCCACAGGAAATCGTCGCTGATCGCAACCGCGTCGCCCAATTGGGTCTTCAAATTGTCCATATAGGCCTGGCTCAATTCGTCCACCGAAGCGCCCTGCGAGATCATGTCGTGGGCCTGGCGCTCGAACAGGGCGAAATAGGCCTGGCGCATAATCGTGGCATAATTGTCGTCCACCTGCCCAAACAGCACGTCCCGCCGGACCGCTTCATCGCTTTCGTGGGCCAACAGATGGTCGATCAGCAACATCTCGCCAAAAGTCGACGCCGTCTCGGCCAACGGCAAGGATGCGTGAGAGGTAAAAATGCTGTGATCGGAAGCCAATATGGAGTGAACGGCGTGCCCAAGCTCGTGGGCGACCGTCGACACGTCCCTGGCCTGCCCCTGATAATTGACCAACACCCAGGGCGTCAGGTCGGGCGTGACGGTCCAACAAAAAGCGCCGCTGCGTTTGCCCTTGCGGACCGTGCTGTCCAGGTGCTTTTCTTCGAACACCCGCAGCGCGGCCGAGGCCATTCCACCGTCGAAACGTTGAAAAGCGTCCAATACCATGTTGGCCGCCGTGTCGAAATCATAACGTTTGTCGGCCTTGGCGATGGGCGCGTAGAGGTCGTAGCGGCGTAACCGGTCCATGTTCAGCCAGTCCGCCTTCAAGCGGAAGAAGCGCTGGAACAAATCGGCGTTGCGCTGACAGACTGCCAGCAGAGTATCGATCACCTCGTCGGGCACGTCATTGGCCAGGTTGCGACTGGCCATCGGATTCGCGAAGTGGCGCATGTCGACCTGTTCATTGCGCCAGTCACGCACCACCGTCTGGTAGATGTAACCCAGGATCGGCGCATCCTGCTGGTAGACTCGGTACAGTTCCTGATAAGCCCGCGCGCGCAGGTCCGGGTCCGGGTTGTGAACGTACACGGCCAATTCGCCGCGCGTTAAGGTCTTGCTCTCACCATCGACTTGTAGAGTGAATGCGTAGCGGTTGGTAATCAGGTCGTAAAGCGTGCTGAATGCGCTG
>CAZHBM010000117.1:0-9662 GCA_964529945.1 uncultured Anaerolineales bacterium
TCAGCAACTTGTTGATAATCTGGGGACATAGCGACAGCCAGATCATACGGGCAGGCGCCCCCCGAAGGTTCAATCGGGGCATCATACGGCACCGGTTGCCATTGGTCACCGGCATCCGTCGAATAGAAGACGCCGCTGTACCAGCTGACGGCAAACAACGTACGATCGCTGGCAAAACCGGGTGAGAAGGCCAGGTTGGCAACGTAGGGGTCTGTCAAACCGGACAAAATCTGTTGCCAGGTGTGCCCCCCATCCGGCGAACGCATCAGTCCCCAAGGTTGACCTGGTCCATAGACAGCCTGGTTGAGAGGCACAGCATATACAGGCCCGCCGGCCAATGGACGGTAGATGGCCAGGGGGGTAGCTTCCGGCGGCCATGGAAGCTGTTCCCACACCGCCTCTTTACCTTGCCACAGTTGCCAGGCAAACCCGGTATCGACACTGCCCACCGGACCACTCCCCACGATGTAATTTCCGTCCGCCAGTGGGGCGATAGCAAGAATAGGCCCAGGTGGCGTACCCGTAGGTTGAGGTGTAGGAGAGGATTCTGAGTCTGTACTAGCCGTGGGATTTGAGCCTTCCTCAGTCGGCGTCACCCGGGGGACAAGTAGGTCGGTGGCCCGGCAGCCGACCGCAACAAGGGTGAAGAGAACACAACCAATCAATATGAGCAGCGTTTGACAGCACAGGCGGCTGGCGCGTAGGGTTGCCCGGCCTGAGACTTGCCCGGTCATCTCATATCGAAACCGGCAGAGGCAACTTCTCTGCCTTCCACATACAGGCGCACCGTATATGAGCCGGGCTGGTATTCTCCGATAGGCGCATAGTACACCCAAGCCGTGCCGGCATTCCCCCAACTTTCGGACCAATCGCCGTCCGTACGTCCCAGTTCCTCATTTCCGTGGAACCATACGTGAGACCACGGGGTACCAGCCTCCATGTTGCGATAGTCAAAGAACAGGTAAACGGGACGTCCGTTGGCCTGGAAACTGGTGCCCGCTTGCAGTGGTTGGTGATCCTCACTAATGCCGCGAGCCAAAACCAAATTGGCAAAGGGACTACCTTCGGCTATCACTGCCGACGAGACTGTCGGTGCTGTGGTCGGCGTTTCGGGAATAGCGGTCGCCGTCGGGGCAGAAGTAGGTATCGCCTGTTCCGGCGTCGGCGGGTTGTCAGGCTCCGTGGCGGCGGCCGTACCAGCCGGCGTGATGTCCACCACCACCGATGGAACCGGGCCCGGCGACGCCGGGGGTGGTACCAGCTCACTCAGGCGGTCTGCCAGCTGCTCTCCCCATCCGCCAAGATTCCAGAGACCAACCGCCAACAGGACGCCCAGAGCCAGCGCCAAAACGACAGCCACGGTACTGGGTATTCTGGGTAGGTTGGCCCGCCGCAGTTGGGCCGATGAAGTCATTTTGCTGTCAGGAGCAATGCCCTCCGCTGCGGCTGCAAAAGCGCGTGAAAATTCGGTAGCCGTGCTATAGCGCAATTCCGGCTTCTTGGACAGGGCGCGGATAATGGTAGAACTCACGGCTGCCGACACGCCTCGGGCGATTGCCGGCAACGGCTGAGGAGTCTCGTAAACCTGCGACTCAAGAACCGTCTCCTGATCGCCCGTAAACGGCGTCGTATTCGACAATAGTTGATAGGCGACAACCCCCAACGCGTAAATGTCGGCTGCTCTGGAAGGTCCCTGTCCCTGAACACGCTCAGGGGCCAGATAGGCGGGATTTTCAACTCCCAAGACCATTCGAATATTCCCCAGCGTGCTATTGATGCGGTCCCGATTAGACATCGCGGCCTGCGCCAGGCCAAAATCGGTCAGAATCACCTGCCCATTATCTTTGATGTAGATACAGCGATCGTTGATATCTCCGTGCATAACACGGCGACTGTGCGCATAGTCCAGGGCGCTTGCCAATTGCCGGACAATGGGAGCAGCCTTGACGGGAGACAAAGGCCCGGTGCGTTCCAGCCACTCAGCCAGTGTCTCAGCTTCCACAAACTGGCGGACGACGTACACGGTGTCGTCGTGCTGGTCGGCCTCGTACACCCGCGCGATGTTGGGATGATCGAGACGGACGGCCCGTCCGGCGGCTTCAACAAAACGGCGAACGAAAATGGGATCGGCGGCAAATTCCGAGGATACAACCTTAATGGAAACGGCCTGACCATCTGAACGCCGGCGACCGCGGTAAACCGTCGTCAGGTTACCTGCCCCGACCTCAGACTCAATCTCGTAAGAAGGTAGTGCTTCCTGAACGTGCGCCAGTGTCATGATGCTCCCGATGAGTCAATAACCTGCTGAACCTGATCGAACAGCTCCCCGTTTGTGCTGAAAGCATCCAAGCCATAGATGGTAGCCTCACCGGTCCAATCGGTGAATGTGCCGCCGGCTTCTTCGAGAATAGGCAACAAGGGCGCGCAATCCCAGACGTGCATGGACGGGTCCAACATCACTTCCGCCCGCCCGGTTGCCACCATGCAGTGCCCGTAACAATCACCCCAGCCTCTCACGATTTGACTCGTCGCCTGCAACTTTTGCCATACCTCCGGCTGTCCCGGTCGGCCAAAACCGCGGCAATCTGTAAACAGGACGAGTGCATCCGTCAGGTTGGACACCGATGATACGTGAACGGGGCGCCCGTTCCAGCGGCAACCTTCACCGCGACCAGCAGCTACCATTTCGCCCAAGGCCGGAAAATGCACGACTCCCACGACCACCTCACCTGAGATTTCCAGCCCGATGAGGACACCGTACAAGGGAACGCCGCGAATGTAGGACTGCGTACCGTCAATGGGATCGATAATCCAGCGATGGGTTGAATCCCTGTCGCTTTCGCCAAACTCCTCGCCCACGATGGCGTGATCGGGAAACTGGTGCTCGATCAAACGGCGCAAAAGCTCTTCCGCCCGTCTGTCAGCTACCGTCACCGGTGAGGCATCCTGTTTCCAATCCACACTCACACCGGTTTGAAAATGTGCCAATGTAAGCTGCCCTGCCTGCCAGGCGGCATTGATGGCAAAATCAAGGAAGGCACGTGTCGACGAGGGGGAAATCACAATTATCTCCTATCGATTAATGACGTGGTATAACAAAGTCATTATACCACGTTCTTGATCAAAAACAGCATACCATCATCCGGTGAATTGACCACGCTTATGGCACGATCTCAGCGTCGGCCGGGCGTGGGATAGGCCGCAGTAACGTTATGTCTAATCCCTCAAACACAAATTCTACTTGCCCGGTTGTCTCCCGCAGGACGCTCGTTTCCCAATCACCGGACGGCACCCAAACCAGTCGAATGCGTTGGAAATCCTGTACCAGTACACCATGGTCGGAAAAGGGTTCGGAAACGGGAAAGCCGAACAGGTCCAACCCACCACGGGCATCAAAATAATCTAAAAAATCCCGTCGAACGGCGTGCCCGGTTTGAGAAAAATACCGGCTATGTCGCTCGAGAGCCCCCGGTACCCGTGCGATATCCAAAGCAGGCTGCCGGCGCCCCATTCGTTCACCCAGCATTCTAAGCTTGACCACAGGTCCTCCGGGGTTGTCCGGATGATCCTCCAGGCAGGCGTATTCGAAATACTGAACCAGGCGCCCTTCCTGTTCAAAGGGTTCCGTGATGGGGTAGCCCAAGGTCTCCAGCCCGCCGGCAGACTGGAACTTCGATAGGAATTTACCGCTCACCGAATGCCCGGTAGCCGCAAACCAATACGTGGAGGTACTGGCAGAGGAAGGTGCCTCACAGCTACTATTCAGGAACACCAGGCATACCAGAAGAGCTCGCCATCCCCAGAAGACACACTTTTTATACACAGACAGTGCTTTGCCCCACATCCGTTCTTGCGTATCTGCGCTGCATTTTCTAATTATAGTCGACTCAAGGGATGGAGCAAAAGCTGTTCAATTCGTGGCAAAGGCGTATAAAAGGTGATATAATGGGGCCATGGTGACCCTTGTTATGCATGGTAAGGTGCAACAGTCCGGCCTACGGCCGCTGAATGGCGGGCGAGATCTGGGGCAGGTAGCTGATCTTATCCAGGAAGCCTTTTCCAGTGAGTTGGATACGTCTGGCAAGGCCATGCTGCGCGAGATGCGTCAACTCGGACGACTCGGCTCCCTGTTCTGGTGGTTTGATCAGCCAAGTGCCGACATGGGCCAGATGTTTGCCGGTTTTGTCTGGGTGGAAGATGGGCGTATCGTTGGAAACATTACAGTAACTCCCACCTCGTCACTTGGGCGACGCTGGGTCATCAGCAACGTGGCCGTTGCCACAGCCTATCGGGGACGTGGCATCGCCCGCAGATTGATGGAAGCCGCCGTCGCCTATATCAGGGAACACCGTGGGCAAGTCGTCACACTACAAGTGCGCAACAACAATGAACCGGCACTTCACATCTACCGCACGATGGGATTTGAAGACGTCTTCAGTACAGCCTACATGCGCCTCGACCCTGTTCCCGAGGTCCCGGCCGTCGACGTTCCCGGAGGAACGTTACGTGCCCGACGTTACGATGGTGGGGAGGCATACAAGGCGTACCGCCTGGCAAGAGCCGCAATTCCCGAATATGTTCAGGTTGAGCATCCCATTGTTTTGGCTCCATACAGGTTGGGCTTGCAGACACAACTCTCGGACTGGATCAGACAAGTTTTTGCGGCCGGCCCGCCCCTGCGCCTGGTGTGGGAGAAAAATGAGCTATTTCAAGCCTTGATCACCGTACAACTGGACAACGCGCGCCCCGAAGGGCGGATCCAGCTGTTGGTTCATCCCCTATTCCAGGGGGTAGTTGAGGATGCCCTAATCAGCCAAGCCTTGTCCCACTTGAACCATTGGCATAGGCATTCGGCCGTAGTCCAGCAACCTACCTACCACAAAGCTGCCATTCTGGCTTTCACGAAGGCGGGATTTGCCACCGAGCGTACCCTTGTGTGGATGAAACGTCAACTCCCGTAAACAGCCGGCAATTCGTTTTGCCCGACCACTACGGTTATGATAGAATCTTTGCCCAAGACCGTCACGGGTTGAGCACCAAGCTATACAGTTACAATGAGAAAAATATCAGGTCCAAGTGATCGATTTAGCTATTGTCATCGTAAACTATAATACCAGAGACTATCTGCGAAATTGTTTGGCCTCGATATATGCCGGGCGAGGTAGTTTCTCGTACGAAGTCTGCGTGGTGGATAATGCCTCCGATGATGGCAGCGCCGAATTGGTGGCCACTGAGTTTCCCCAGGCACAGCTTATCCAGAGTGAGTTCAACGGCGGCTTCGCCTATGCCAATAACCTGGGTCTGCGCCGGTATGGATTTCGGGACTTGGAGGCAGGGGCTGGGCCTCCACCTGAAAGCGTGGCATCACCGGGTAGCCATGGTTCTGCACAATACGTGCTATTGCTCAATCCCGACACAGTTGTGCCCGCAGATGCAATCCAGGCAATGCTGGCTTTTTTGGAACAGAATCCCGAGGTCGGCATTGTCGGGCCCAAGCTTATTTTAGAGAGTGGGGAACTCGATCTGGCCTGCCGGCGTAGTTTTCCAACGCCGGAAGTATCATTCTACCGTATGACCGGCCTCTCAAGATTGTTCCCGCACCATAGCCGATTCGGCAAATACAACCTGACCTATCTCGATCCGGACGAAACGGCTGAGGTAGACGCCGTCGTGGGCGCATGTATGCTCCTAAGAGGAGAAGCCATCCAAGACGCCGGGTTGTTGGACGAAACGTTTTTTATGTATGGAGAGGACCTTGACTGGGCTTACCGAATCGCCCAAGCGGGGTGGAAGGTCTATTACTATCCGGCAGCCACCGTACTGCACGTCAAGCGGGCCGCCAGCCGCAACAGCGCCAAGGCACAACAGGAATTCTATCGGGCGATGCAAATATTCTATGAGAAGCATTACGCCGCCGACACATCTTGGTGGCTGGACAAACTGGTCGTCGGCGGCATTGGATTGAAAGCCAGTTCTATCCGGATCCGTGACTTTTTTCAGACAAGCAAAAGGCAGCGCCACACGCGCCGCCTCCCCAACGGGGAGGATTGTTGAATGAAACACCGAGCGAGCTGGCCTTTTATTGCCACACTGGTCGCAATCGACGCTGTGATGGCCGGAACGGCCTTCGCGATGGGTTATTTCCTGCGATTGCAGTCAGACTACGTGGACATTGCCCCGTTCAGCGACTACTGGGGCATGTTAATTGTACACGTGTTGACTATCATTACCGTGTTCTTCTTCTACCGCCTTTACCACCGGCAACGCGCCACGTCTCATATAGATGAGTTCTACACGATCTTTGGTGCGGCGTCTGTGGGCGCTATCATCTCAATCGCCCTGATTTCTCTGCTTTTCAAAAATGAAATCGACTATCCCCGGCTGATGATGGTCTACGTGTGGTTGCTTACCATCATGTTGGTTTGGATTGGGCGCATCGTCCACAGTCGCGTGCAGTGGGCACTGCAGGCCAAAGGCTACAATCAGTCCCGACTGCTGATCGTCGGCACGGGTGAGGTTGGCCGCATTATTCTCCAAAAAACCCGCCAGTCGCCCGGCCTGGGTTACGACGTCGTCGGATTCGTTGAAGATCACGAACCGCCAAGCAATGCATTTGGCTTGCCCATATTGGGCCAGACGCGGGACCTGTCGCGCTTAATTGAGACGTACGACATTGATGAAGTCATCATCGCTATGCCCGACGCCTCGCATAAGGAAATTCTGGCTATCATCGCTCGCTGCGAACGAGAGAAGGTGATCATCCGGGTTTTTCCGGATGTCTTCCAGATAATGGCCTCCGAGGTAAGCATCGGGGATTTGAGCGGTCTGCCTCTTCTCACCCTACGAGACACAGCGTTGCGAGGCTGGCGATTGGCATTGAAGCGGGCAACCGACATCATTGGCAGTGGTCTGGCCCTCGTGTTTCTGTCGCCGGTTATGCTTCTGGTGGCGGTCATTATCAAACTGGATTCGTCGGGTCCTGTTTTCTATTCACAGGAACGGATGGGGCTCGATGCCAGACCGTTCGATATGCTCAAGTTCCGCTCGATGCGATTGGATGCCGAGGAACAGACCGGTCCTGTCTGGGCCACCGAGAATGACCCGCGCCGCACCCGGTTTGGGGCGGTTATTCGCCGTTTATCAATTGACGAATTGCCGCAATTCATCAATGTTTTGACCGGCGACATGAGCCTGGTTGGCCCTCGCCCGGAACGCCCGGTGTTTGTCGAGCAGTTCAAACGCGGCATACCCCGCTATATGGACCGGCATCGGGAGAAAGCCGGCCTGACAGGCTGGGCCCAGGTTAACGGGCTCCGTGGTGACACCTCGGTCATCGAACGGACCAAGTACGATCTGTGGTACATCGAAAACTGGTCTCTACTGCTCGATATGAAGATCATCCTGCGGACGATACTCAAGATCTTCGGCGACCGAAGTGCTTATTGAGAAGTCATGCCGGTCGACTCGAGGCATAGTACACAGCCAGAATCACAGAGGCCAGGGAGTAACTCCCTGGCCTCTTAGTTGTCGATCAGTTTGTATCAGTGGGTCAGATGCATGGGCATAATGACGTGCACGAAGTCTTCATCTCCAACGACCCGCAGCACCCCGGGACTGGAAGCTGAGCTTGTCTCCATTGCTACCTGCGCCGCATCGAGGACAGACAAGACGTCAATCAGGTACTTGGCATTGAAGGCAATCTCCATCGGCTCGCCTTCTACAGTGGCGTCCAGTTGGCCGACGTTGTCGCCCAATTCGTTGCTGGTAGCAGCCAGCGTCAGCCGGCCAGGCATAAGTTCATCGCCGGCAGACATCTCGAGGCGGACAATGTTGGCCGAGTCGCGGGCGAACAGGTGGGAAACACGCGCTGCCTTTAGAAAACTCTCCACATCCAAAACCGTTCGGGTACCGGAAGCAGAAGGGATTATCTGCCGATAGTCCGGGAAACGTCCCTCGATGAGCTGAGACACAAGATCGACGTCGCGCATATGGAACAGAATCTGGTTGCGCGCAGGCGTTATCAACACCTCAATCTCGTCGCCCTGATCGGTGGAAATGCGGGCCAGTTCGGCCAGTGCGCGCGCAGGAATGATAACCTCGATCTTCTCAGTCGCCGGTTGGCTCAGTCCCATACTCTGCACCGACAAGCGATAGCCATCTGCCGCTGCCATGGTCAGTCGATCACCCTCAAAAGTGGCCAGTACGCCCGTCAAAATGGGCCGGCTCTCATCGGTGGCAGCGGCGAACGCGACGCGACTGATCATCTGGCGCAAGGCGTCGGCATCCAGGCTGATAAAGCTTTCTCTGCTGTCTGCTGTCGGGACAACCGGGAATTCTTGCGCGTCAATCCCCTTAATATTGGCCTCGAAGCGGGCACAACGCACGTTAAGCGTCTGGGTCCTGACTGCCAGGTCCATATCAATTTGTTCGGACGGCAAGGAATTGATGAAGTCGGTCAGCAGGCGTGCCGGTACTGTCGTGGCGCCATCCTCCAACACCTTCGCGCCGACCCAACAGTTAATGCCAATTTCCAGGTTGGTTGCGGCCAGGCGCAAGCGGCCCTCATCTGTGGCCAGCATAACGTTAGACAAGACCGGCAATGTACTTCTACTAGCAACTGCGCGCCCAACAGTGCTCAGCCCCTTTGACAGGTTCTCTTGCAGGCAAGAGACTTTCACGGCGGACCCCTCCTTGGTTGAGCCTTCCACGCCAAGCGAACACCAGAAAGATGTGAGCGTGCGGAAGGCGGTATTCTACGATGGTATATAATCAGGTTCGGCGTCTAGATAATCTCCAGGCAACGCCACCAATGAGCAATATCAATACGGCTACATTAACAATGATCAGCAGGTTATCGTTGAGGATCTCGAATCCCCCGGTTTGCGGCATTTCGGGGCTGGGTGTAGCGGCAATGGTCGGTGTTCCGGCCGCTTGTGGAGCGGTCGTGGCCGGCAGCGGAGTGGCTGTTGGCGGTGCCGCTGCGCCGCGCCCTACCAGGCTAATGCCGTCGACGTCGTAATCTCCTTCGCCGGCTCCCTGCCACTTTTTCCATCCGCGGATGAAGAGAGTCAGTTTAGCCGTTTCCGGCTTGATCGTGGCAGTGTAGACGTCTATCTGCGTGATCGGGCCGGTGCGTGGCTGTTCGTCCCAAGGTAATTCCACCCAGTTGACATCCTGAGATTGCCAATCCGTGCCGCCTGTAAGATCGAGGCCATATTCCAGCCGGTATCCATAATTGGATGCAGCCACGGACCCTTCTTCGGAGCGGACCAGGCCATGCAACGTCAACACGTATTCCGCATTGGGGACGACGGTTACCGTCTGGTAGATACCGACATACCGGTTCATCTCCCAAGCATCCTTGAGAGACATCAACTGGGCGTGGCTGCCGTCGTAGACGACTTCCGACCAGGTATCATCTTCCCAGCCCGCCTGCACACCGCCGGTGGCAAATCGGTCCCAGCCGACGCCAACGCCTTCAGAAAATCCGTCCTCAAAACTGCCATTAGTTACTACATTGGTGGCCGCCGCGACTACGTTGACGGCCATCGATGTCTTGGGCGTAGCCGCGGGTGCATCGTCCGCAGTGGAGACGACGTCGTCACCCATTATGGCCGGCTGTACGATGTCTTCTTCCTCAGGAACAGGAGTGGTCGCCATCA
>CAZHBM010000118.1:0-9503 GCA_964529945.1 uncultured Anaerolineales bacterium
GATGATGATCGGGGCCACCTGGGATGCGGCAGCGGCCGAAAACGTGGGCGAAATCGTGGGCCGGGAGCTGTCTTCGATGGGCATCAATATGCTCCTGGGCCCGACCGTGGACGTGCTGAGCAATCCCCGGCCCACGGGAAAAGGCGACATCGGCATTCGCAGTTTCGGCGGCGACCCCTACTGGGTGGGCATTATGGGCCAGGCCTACATCCAGGGCGTACACCGCGGCAGCCTGGGCCACCTGGCGACGGTAGCCAAACACTTCCCCGGTCACGGCGGGAGCGACCGGTTGCCGGATGACGAGGTGGCGACGGTCGACAAATCGCTCCAGCAATTGCGGCGCATCGAGCTGGCGCCATTCTTCCGGATTACCAGCACAGAAACCGGCACCGCCCCCACAGGGGGGATCACCGACGCCTTGATGACCAGCCACATCCGTTATCGCGGTTTCCAGGATGACATCCGTCAGTTCACCGCCCCAATCAGCTTCGACGCCGAGAGCCTGCAGACGATTTTGGGACTTTCGGAGTTCATCCGTTGGCGCGACCAGGGTGGCCTGATGGTCAGCGACGCGCTGGGCGTGCCGGCGGTGCGCAAGTATTTCGATCCCACGTTGCAGACCTTTCCTCACCGGCGTATCGCCAAAGAAGCGTTCCTGGCCGGCAACGAGTTGCTGATTTTGGCCCAGTTCGACCTCGAAAACCGCTGGACGGCGCAATTCGAGAACATCAAGGACACGGCCACCTTTTTCGCCAACGAGTATCGCAGCGATCCCACCTTCGCCGCCCGGGTGGACGCGGCCGCTCTGCGCGTTGTCCGCCTGAAGCTGAAACTGTATCCCAATCCGACGCCGACGGCGGTGCTGGTGGACCCGATCAATGCCTTGAGCGTGTGCGGCCAGGGGTTGGATACGGTCCACGAAATTGCCCGGCGGGCATTGACCCAACTCTACCCGGCCTCCGGCAGCGGCCTGCCGGCACCTCCTCGGGCCGACGAGACCATCCTGGTGATCTCGGACGCCCGCCGGGTGCGGGATTGCTACGACTGCCCGTATTTCGAAGCTTTGCCGGTCGATGCGGTGGCGCAGACCATGTTGCGTCTCTACGGCCCCTCAGGTACGGGGCAGATTTCGCCCGAGCAAATCAGCTGGCTGTCTTTCGCCCAACTTAAGGCCTTCTTGGAGGGCCCCTTGAACGGGGCAACACCGCAGGAGTCGGCGCCGGCGGATGAGGCAGGCGAGGCCGTGTTGCCGGCCGAGGAGATCGCGTCGCGCATCCGGGCAGCTAATTGGATCATCGTGGCCGCCCAGGACTTCAACACGGCCCGCTATCCGGAGTCGGACGCGCTGAAACTGCTGCTGGCTCAAGGGGGCGCATCTCTGCTGGACAAACAGGTGGTGGTGTTGGCGCTGAACGCGCCCTACTACCTGGATACCACGGAAATCAGTAAACTGGACGGCTATTTGTGTGTCTACGGCAAGATCACTCCCGCCCTGGACGCAGCCGTACGGGCGGTTTTCGGCGAAATTGTGGCCGCCGGCGCACCGCCGGTCAGCGTCGATGGTATCGGTTACGACCTGGCCATTCACCTGTCGCCTGACCCGGCGCAACCCCTGGCGGTCAGGTCCAAGACCGAGCTGCCGGCGCAGCCGTTGCCGCCGGTAGCGGTCGACCTGGTGACCGGGCCGGTCCTGGACCACAATGGACACCCGGTACCCGACGGTACCACGGTGTCGTTCGTAGCCAGGTTGCGTGGCCAGGCCGAAACCGGCGGCAGCGTGACCGTTTCGACCGAGACAATGGCCGGAATCGCCCAGGCAGAGATTCTGCTGCTGCGGCCGGGCCAATACGAGATACTGGCCAGCTCGGGCGACGCCGAGAGTCACCAGCCATTAGTGATAAACGTGGCGGCGCCGCCGACACCCACGCCGACCGTCACCTCGACGCCCAACCCCACGCGGACGGCCACGCGCACCGCATCCACTGTCACTCCCCGGCCGCCGGCCTCGCCGACGCGTACCCGGGCGGCGCCGGATTCCGAGACCGGAGCGGACACAGGCGAAACGGGCGGCACCCAAAACCCGGCCACCAATCCGTTGCGGCCCGTGAGCGGGCTGGACCTGGGAGTGGCGATCCTGGCGGTGATTGCTGCTGCGGCGGCAGCCTGGCGTGTGTGGTCGCCGCGACCGCCGACGCGACCGGCGCTCATTCATCGCAGCCTGGTCGTCCTGGTGGGTGGGCTGTTGGGCTACCTGCTGCTCAGCCTGGGCTTGATACGGCCGGCGAGTTGGTTGGGCTGGGGCGCCCAGGCGACGAGCCGCTACAATTGGGTCTTAACGGGATTGTTGGTCTTCGTCTGCGGCCTGGCGGCGCCGGCCGTCGACCGTCTATGGCGTCGAGCCGGTTCTGACACCCGGGAATGAGCTCGTCAACCGGCCGGCAGGCCAAAGGTGGTCAGCAGCGCGGCCAGTAACAGCAGGCCGGCCAAAACGAACAAGACCCGGTCACTTCGCCAGGAGACACTCCAGCCGCCTGCCTCCGCCTCTCCGGCGGTCAACTTGCGGGTACCCAATGCGTGACGGTCCAACTCCTCATCTCCGGCCTGGGTCAGGGAGCGGTACCAGCGCTCGGCGCTGCCCGGCCGGTCGCTGGGATGGAGGGCCATAGCCCACAAAATCGCTTTCTCGGTTCGGGGAGTGATGTCGGCGTTGATCTGCCGGGGCGCCGGCATGGCGTCGGGGTTCAGAAAACGGTCCTGGGCGCTGGGCGGGGCCTCACCGGTCAACAGGTGGTAAAGGGTGGCTCCCATAGCGTACAGGTCCGACCGCGGGTCGGTATGGCCCATTTCTTCGACGTATTGCTCGATGGGTGTATAGGGCAGGCTGCCCACGCCGTGCAGGTTGGTGATGGTGCGCGGGTCGGACGTGTCCAGCGGTTTGACCAGCCCAAAATCGACCAGTTTCACCCAGCCGTCGGGTGTGAGCTTGATGTTGGCCGGCTTGATGTCGCGGTGAACGATGGGGCGGCTTTGGGCGTGCATGTAGGCCAATGCGTCGCACAACTGGCGGGTCCATTCCAGCACCCGGTCTTCCTCCAGGAAGCGGCCGTGGCTGCGTGCCTCGGCGACCATTTGGGCCAGGTCGGGGCCGGCTACGTAGTCCATTACCAGGTAGTCGCGGTCACCGTGGGAGAAGTAATCGCTGACCTTGGGCAGGTTGGGATGATCCAACTGGGCCAGCACGTTGGCTTCCTGGTGGAATTGCTCGCGCAGCGCCTGGCGCGCCTCGGGCAGCAGGTCGGGCACCGGGCGGGTTTCTTTGACGGCGCAGCGCCGCCCGACCAAACGGTTGTCGTCGGTCAGGTAGACCGCGCCCATGCCGCCGCTGCCGATCAGGCTGGTGACCGCATAGCGCTCGTGAAGCAGTGTGCCGGCTGGGAGTACGGCCGTCATTAAGCTCTTTTCCTAAGGTTGTGCCGTTCAGGCTTTTGCACAACGCTGTAAAATAGTATACTGGAGATACCTGTCTGCAATGTACCAGTCCCCCCGTTTTGTGTCAAACGGAGGCCAAAATGAACAAGCTGGAGAGAAGAGAAAACACTGCCCTGTCGCCCGAGCCGGCCACTATCGAGCAACGCGAAGGCGACCTGTTGAAGCACGAATGGGTACTCGATCAGCCGGTGACCACGATCGGGCGGGCGGGGGATTGTCACGTCTGCCTGGAAACGCGCTGGGTGTCCAGAGTACACGCCCGCATTCTGCGGGAAGAGACGGGATATCGCTTGCTGGACGCCGGCAGCAAAAACGGTGTTTTCGTCAACGGGCAGCGAGTGGTCGAGTCGCTTCCCCTGACGGACGGAGACCGCATCCAGCTGGCGCCGGGGTTGGAACTGACGTTCGTCGACCGATCCTCGACGCTACCGTTGCCCGCCGCTCAGCGGCCGTCGATCAAGGTCGACGTCGAAAGCCGCCAGGTGCTGGTCAACGGCCAACCGTTGATCCCGCCGCTGTCCACGGCTCAATTCGATTTCCTGTCTGCGTTGGCGACCGAACCGGGCCGGGTGTACAGCCGGGCAGAGTTGGTGGGAGCCGTCTGGCCGGACGTGTCGCCGGAGGGCGTCAGCGACGACGCTGTGGACGCCCTGGTAAGGCGGCTACGGCAACGGCTGGCCGAGGTCGTGCCCGATCGTGAATTGGTCGTCACGGTCCGCGGCTACGGCTTTCGGATCGATCTGTAGCCCTCCACAGGAGAAAACGTCTCGTGGCCGACCGGTTTTTTATCCTGCCTAAGCGGCACCACCGGACAAAGTTACGCGCCGTCCTATTGGTCCTGTTGTCCTCACTCGTCCTGGGCGCCTGCAGCAACCCTCAGCCGCCCGATGCCGTCCCTCCGGCCAACGTAGACGCCTGGCCGGCCTATCGGGCCGGACTGCAGACCTGGGCGCAGCCGGAATTGGACAGACTGCAAACGTTACCCATCTATTCTCTCCAGGCCAGGCTGTCGGCCGACGGCAGCCAACTCGAGGGGGATGTGCGGGCGCTGGTCACCAACACCGGCCGCTTGCCCCTGGACGACCTGGTTTTCAGGCTATATCCCAACACGCCGCACTACGGCGGCCGGATGGACGTCAGCCAGCTTACGGTGATGGGCGCGCCCGCCAGCGGACAGGTGGGGGCCGACGGCACCGCTTTGCGGGTGGTTCTGCCCCAGGCGCTGCCGCCCGGCCAACAGGTGCAGGTCGGGATGCATTACCAGGTCGGTCTGCCGCAAGGCAGCGCGGACTATACCCTGTTCGGCTGGTCAGACTCGATATTGAGTCTGCCCGGCTTCGCCCCCGTGCTGGCCATCCACGAGGAGGGCAACCAGGACGATCCCGGGCGCTGGTTGGTGGAGGTGCCGCCCCTTTTTGCCGACGTGCAGTTTTCGGCGCTGGCTTTCTATGACCTGGAGCTGACCGTGCCGGAACGGTTGACGGTCGTGACCTCGGGCAGGACCATTGGCCGCACCGATGCCGGCGGGGGCTACCGGACGTGGCACGTTTTGGCCGGGCCGGTGCGGGACATGGCCGTCCTTGCCAGCGACCGGTGGCAGGTGGTCAGCCAGAGCGCAGCCGGCGCGACGGTTAATTCGTATTACCCGGCCGGCGCCGATTCGGCCGGCCAGGCGGCCCTATTCCACGCAGCCGCGGCTTTGCGGCTGTATTCGGACAACTACGGTCCGTATCCATACACCGAGTTGGACGTGGTCAGCGTGCCCTTGGGCTACCGCGGCATGGAGTACAGCGGTTTGATTACCATTGGCGAGCAGTTGTACGGGCCGTTGCGCGATCAACTGGGGTTCCTCATCGCGCACGAGACGGCTCACCAATGGTGGTACGTGCAAGTGGCCAATGACCCCCTGGCGTACCCCTGGCTGGACGAGGGGCTGGCCGAATATTGCGTCTACGATTACTACCGCAGCCTGTATGGGCAGACTGTGGCCGATGAGCTGCTGGAGAAGCGCTGGCAGTTTCCGGTCGAGGCTGGCGCCGCCGGCGGTATCACCGGGGCGGCAGCCCGGCCCGCCTCGGCCATGGATGCTGCCAGCTACGAGCTGCTGGCCTACGCCAAAGCAGCGCTATTCTTCGACGCCGTGCACCGGCAGGTGGGCGACGATACTTACAAGCGGGCGTTAAGGCTGTATGTGGACCGCTACCGCTGGCACGTCGTCTCCCCCGAACGCCTGCTGGACACGCTGCAGCAGACCTCGTCCAAGGATCTAAGCCCGCTGGTGCGACAGTGGTTGCAGTAGCGCCGGGTGGACGGGAGACTGTCCTGGTTAAAAGAACGACCGGAGACTCCGCCGGTTAACCGGTCAAGACGTGGGAAACCACCTGGACGGGCGTGCCCAAATCTTCTGTTGGACAAATTGAACCGAGCCAAGCCTTGACTGCGAAACAGGTCAGTGAGAGATCGCTCACAGCGTGTCTTAAGAAGCGCTTAGAATCAGCCAGTACGAAGAGAAATGACCGTACGCCGGGTCTTTCAGCCATCTACCAAGGGTATGGGACATATCCCACCCAGACGCCCAATGTTGACAAATTCTGCTCGATCCTGTATCATTCAAAACGGAATTATATATGCGTCCTTGACCTTTGGGGGGTCGTGGGTCTTCTAGCGAAACGGTTCGTCATTTTAGAAGATGCTCAGAGAAAGGGAATGAAAGAGTCCCGGTGTTCGCCGGGGCAGGTAGGACAGGCACAATCAAACAAAAAGCTCAGGTGTCCTGTCTAACTGACTTTCGAAAATATACCCTGTTTGGGTAGCTCCCACAGTGGCTCGAACCCCGGTCTGCAGTCAGAAGATGCAGGGATCGAGCCTTTTGTTTCGTAAACGGCAAAAATACGACACCGCCGTCAGCGGCGGCAGCGTGCCGATTGTCCGACCCTTGGTCCCAAAAAGGAAAAGGATCGGACTTTTTTGTTCCCAGAGTCGTTAGACAGAGACAAGGAAGAGAAAGGAGAAAGAATGTTAGAAGAACAGACTCTTGGTATGGAATCTTGGTTAACAGAAATCTACGATTACGAATCCCCTCGCCGGGGCGAGATGCGAAAAGGGACTATCCTGGCGATTGAGGATCAGGGTATTTTTATTGACGTCGGCTTCAAGGCGGACGGGTTCGTGCCCCGCAAAGACGTCGATCGGTTGGCCGGTGACTATGCGGCCTCTCTCACTCCCGGGCAAGAGGTAATGGCCAGGGTGGTGAGGCCTCAAGATCGGGAGGATGAGCTGATCCTGTCCATCTACCAGGCGCAACAGGAGGAAGATTGGGTCAAGGCCGAAGCTCTACTGGAAAGCGGTGAGATCTGGAACGGTGAGGTGAAAGGTCACAACCAGGGTGGTCTGATCGTCGAGATGGGCCGGCTGCGGGGATTCATTCCAGCCTCTCTGGTGCAGGCATTTCCCAGGCGCAGGCTGCCGTCGGACGAGCGTGAGACCAAACTGGCGTCTATGGTGGGCCAGACTTTGCCTTTGAAGGTAATTGAAGTCGAGCGCCGTCGCCGACGACTGGTGCTTTCCGAACGGGCGGCTCAGGGCGAACTGGGCGACAAGATACTTGAGGAACTTGAAGCGGGTCAGGTGCGTCAGGGAACCGTGAGCCGCCTGGTTGATTTCGGCGCGTTCGTCGATCTGGGCGGCGTTGACGGGCTGATCCACATTTCCGAACTTGCCTGGCGACGGACGAACCATCCGTCGGAAGTGATTGAGGTAGGCGACGAAATCCGGGTCTATGTCCTTAGAGTCGACCGCGAGGACAAAAAGATTAGTCTCAGCCTGAAGCGTCTGGAACCCGACCCGTGGGATCGCGTTTATGAGGTGTATGCGGTTGGCCAACAGGTGCCGGGAACAGTCACCAACGTGACCAGCTTCGGCGCCTTCGTGGCCCTCGATCTGGGCATTGAGGGATTGGCGCACATCAGCGAGTTGGGCGACCCGGAACCGGAACAGGTGAGCGACGTGGTGCGCCGCGGCGGTCATTACATGTTCGAGATATTGCGTATCGATGCCGAACGGGAGCGGATCGGCTTAAGCCTGATGCCGGCGGAAGACCAGGCCCAACCCGAAACCGTGCCTGAGGCCGAGGCGGAACTGGAGGCGGAGGAAGAATCCGCTGGCGGTGAACCCGTCGAACCGGCCGGCCCGGATGCGGCTGCCGGTGAGCCCGAAGCGGCTGCCGGCGAACCCGAAGCGGCTGGCGGTGAGCCCGAAGCGGCTGCCGGCGAACCCGAAACGGCTGCCGGCGAACCCGAAGCGGCTGCCGGCGAGCCCGAAGCGGCTGCCGGTGAGCCCGAAACGGCTGGCGGCGAGCCCGAAGCGGCGGGGGCGGAGCAGACACCCGGCAAAGGCGGTGAGGGGTTCTGGCTGAGCCTGATGGAGCATGATGAGGTACGTAACGACTCATGAACACTGAGGCGGCCGCGTTGCGGCGGAAGTTGGAAGCTGAGCTAAAGAGGATAAAGCGGCAACAGGCAGAAATCGACGGCCAGTTGAGCGACCGGCCTCGTTTCGGCCTGGGTCAGGGCGACCCGAGGGCGGCGACGTGGGAAATGAACCTGACCCGGCAGAGGCAACTGGTCGAAAAGGTCAACGTTTTGCGCGAGGCGCTGTCGCGCCTGGACGCTGGCACCTACGGCGTTTGTGAAATCTGCGGTGGACAGATCGATCCTGAGCGGCTGGAAATTCTGCCCTCGACTTCCGTTTGCGCCGGGTGCGCCGGCGCGCAGGCCGAGACTGTTGCCTGAACGCGGCTTATCATCCCTCCCGGCCGGTGACGAATGGGAGACAGGCGCCCGGTGCCTGAAACCAATTGAACAGAAACCAAGATAATCCATACCTGATGTGCAAAGCCCGGCTATTAGCCGGGCTTTGCCGTTTGGGGTGGGAAACAGGCGATGGAAACACTAGGATTGGGACCGGCGACCGGTTCTGATGGACGTGATTTCGTCCAAAATGCGGCCGGCCAGCCGGGGGTTGAGGACCGCCTCTCTGCGCCTGACAGACCGGATAGCCTCTGCAAGGGAGGCCAGGCCTGCCTCCGAAACATTCAGGTGCCCGTAGACGCCGTGGCGGAACGCCTCGACGGCTCGTTCTTCCTGATCACCTTCGGTCAGGATCAGCAGCTCGCCGTCCGGCAGGATGCGACGGATTTCGTCAATGGCCGACAGGCTGCCGGTTGCCAACAGGTCCATTTCCAGCACGACGACGTCAGGCTGGAGCTGCTGACTCAAGGACAGCAAGGCGCCCACGTCTTGCGCCTGGCCGACCACTTGCAGGTCTGAAACAGCCTGGAGCTGGAACGCTGCCGCCCGGCGCACAGGTTCACTGGCAGCTATCAGGATACGCGTACACTCGACCATAAACTCCGACTTCGGTTTCTCTAAACCAGGTTGATTATCCATCTTCTTCAAGCAACACCAATCGTCACTATCGGAATCGGGGCTATCCATCGCGGCCGGTGATCCGGTCGTATCTCAAAAGGTGGAAATGTCACCGGTCAGACTGGGCATCAGCTTGGCCAGGCCGTGGGCTTCCGCGACGTGGAGGCCGATGATCAGCACCAGGAAAAAGGCCAACAGGCCGATGCCTGAAGCCGTCCAATGGAAGGGTTTGTAGAACGAGCGAATCTTGCCGCTGCCAAATCCGCGCAGTTGGGCGGCGACGGCCGAGTATTCGGCTTTTCGCAGGCCGTTGACCATGACCGTGAAAATGTAGCGCCGCCAGAGTTGGAAGCGCTGCGCTAACTGGGAGTCTTTGGCCCGACCGCGGATCGAATGCGCGGCCTTGACGGCGTCGACCTCGCGCTGGATGATGGGCAGGAAACGCAGCGAGGTGAAGATGCCGAAAGCGAACTGGTAGGGAATCCCGATCTTGATCAACCCGACCATCAACTGCTGGATGTCGGTCGTCCAGATCAGCAGGTAGGAAGCGAAAACGACCACGGAAATACGGAAGAAGTAACTCAGTCC
>CAZHBM010000119.1:0-7448 GCA_964529945.1 uncultured Anaerolineales bacterium
GGTCGCTTGAGGTGCGAAGCCGGCACCGGCCACACGCAATGCATCCCTCGGCCTGTTCGTGATAGGAGGACCGTATGCACATCGCCTTTCTTAACCCGCAGGGCAATTTTGACCCGCGAGACAGCTATTGGACTGCCCACCCTGATTTTGGTGGGCAGCTTGTCTATGTCAAACAACTGGCGCTGGCGATGGGGGAACGGGGGCACCGGGTCGATATTCTCACCCGGCGCATAGAGGACGCCGCCTGGCCCGAATTTGCCAGCCAGTTCGACAGTTATCCGGGCGTAGACAACGTGCGCATCGTCCGGTTGCCGGCCGGCCCGAAAGGCTTCTTGCCCAAAGAGGAACTATGGCCGTACCTGGTGCGCGACTGGGTGCCGAATATTCTGGATTTTTACCGGCAGGAGGGCGGTCTGCCCGACGCAATGACCGCTCATTACGGTGACGGCGGCCTGTGTGCGGCGTTGATAGAAGACGCGACAGGCATCCCGTATACCTTCACCGCCCACTCGCTGGGCGCTCAGAAGCTGGACAAAATGCACGTCACGCGATCGCAGTTGGCGGACGTGGACCGCCGGCTTCATTTCGCCCGGCGGCTGGTCGCCGAACGTCTGGCTATGAACCGGTCGGCAGTCAACGTGACCAGTACCTTGCAGGAACGGCTTAGCCAATATACCCACAATGCTTACCGGGGTGCGGTAGACCCCACCGATGACGCACGATTCGGCGTCGTCCCGCCGGGTGTCAGTCTCAAAGTGTTTGACAGGAGTGTGTCTTACGCGACTGAGCGAGTGGTCATCGAACGTATCCGTGCCGCCCTGACACGCGATCTGGATGACGGGCGGACAGGACTGCCGTGCATTGTGGCTTCCAGCCGGCTCGATCCCAAGAAGAATCACCGTGGCCTGTTGGAGGCGTTTACCGTCAGCCCTAAATTGCGCCAACAAGCCAACCTGATTTTCATTACCAGCAGTCTGGAGAACCCTTTGCAGGATTACCGGGCGGCCAGCGATGCGGAAAAGGCGGTGTTGGACGACCTGATGCAGATTGTGGACCGGGAGGGGCTGCGCGGTCAGATATCCATGTTCAACCTGACCAACCAGGATGAACTGGCGATTGGCTACCGCTATCTCGCCGGCCTGCGGTCGGTGTTTGCGCTGACAGCGCTCTACGAACCGTTCGGGCTGGCCCCACTGGAAGCGATGGCCTGCGGCTTGCCGGTGGTGGTCACCAAGCTGGGCGGCCCGAGCGAGAGTCTGCGCGAGGGAGACGAGGAGTTTGGACTGTTGGTCGATCCGACGCTGCCCGAAGAGGTAGGGGCGGCTTTGTATTCCCTGGTCGCGTCCAAAGACCGT
Source organism: uncultured Anaerolineales bacterium (assembly GCA_964529945.1). Lineage (GTDB taxonomy): Bacteria > Chloroflexota > Anaerolineae > 4572-78 > NAK82 > CAZHBM01. The sequence continues at coordinate 1,356 of CAZHBM010000119.1, forward strand.
TGGGATTTTTTTGCGGAAGCCGGATACCAGCGGGTCTTGTCGCGCTACACCTGGCAGCGGACGGCCGAAGGCTATTTGCGGCTGATACGCCATTTTGTGGATGAACCCGCATCGAGAGCCAAGAAGCTGCCGATCCATCCCTATTTCCTGGACCCGTCGCCGGAAAATGACATCACGATCGAGGAATTGGACAGGCTGTACCTTGAGTTGGAGGTCCTTTCCATCGGCGAGGTGCTGGTAGATTTCATCTCTCACGAGCGGGTAAACTCGTTGCGGGCGGCGGCATTGTTCGCCCGCTATCTGGGCGGCCAACCGGCCAATGTGGCCGTCTACGTGGCCCGATTGGGGGCACGTTCCGCGATCCTGTCCAAGGTGGGCAGCCGGGCCTTTGGAGACTTCGTGGAAGAAGAACTGTTGCATCATGGAGTCAATTCGGAAACCTTGCTGCGCACCACGCAACTACCGACGACGCACGTCTTTCTGACCCGTACCAACACGACGCCCGATTTTCAGGTCAATCGAGGCGCCGATACACTACTGGATATCCGCGACGTGACCGAAGAGATGGTGACGCGGGCCAAAGTGATTCACACCTCCTGTTTCGCCCTCTCGCGCGAGCCAGCTCGCTCGGCCGTCCGGCGGGCGCTGCGCCTGGCCGACAAGCACGGGCGGATCGTGTCGCTGGATCCCAATTACAACCCGCAGGTATGGCCCGACAAAGAAGAGGCGTGGGAAGTGTTGGCGCAGATCTTACCCCAGGTGACGATTGTCAAACCGTCGTTGGGCGATGCCCGCCACCTGTTTGACGTTAACCTGAGTGAAGACGCGCTGGAGGCTTTGTGCCTGCAACGCTTTCACGAACTGGGCGCCCGGGTGGTCATCGTGACGCGCAGCGGTGGCTATGTGACCGTCTCTGACAGAGGGGCAGTTGAGCGCGTCGGCCCGCTGCCACAGGTTGACGTCGACAACGTTACCGGCGGCCGGGATGCATTCTGGGCCGGCCTATTGGTGGCCCACCTAGATGGCAAGCCGTGGCCTTTCTGCGTGCGTTTTGCCCACGAAGTGGCGTCTTTGAAACTGCGGGTGATCGGACATGTGCCGCATATGATCGACCGTGAGGCGATTTACCAGCAGTTGCAGGCCTAAGCGAATAGAATCGGGTAATATTTCTTCGTTTTTTGTGGGTGGAAAGCTTTCCACCCACAAAAAACGAAAAGAGATAGAACCGGCTACCGGCTCACGTGGTCATCTGCCAGGAAACTGAGACATGCCCTGTCTAGCTGTCCCTCCAATTGCCGGTTCGGCCGCCTGACGCATCGCCTCCCATTGGTCGTAGGCGCCAATCCACACCGACACGGGTGCCTCGGGCTCGGATGACTGTACCCACTCCCGGTCGGGTAGCTGATCCATCAGGCAGGAAACGCCGGCAAACTCCAGGTGGTGGCAGATGGCACGCAGCAACGGCAGCGAAAACGGCATTTCTTCAACGGCGAACAGCAGTGCGTCCAGCCCGTCCAGCGCCGCTAACCCGGCGCCGATGCGGCCGACCACCTGATGGCAAAGGACCGAGCGCGCCAGTTGTGTCCCCGGGTCCTGGCCGGCCAACACGTCGGAATAGGTCACCGGACCGTTGGCTAGGGCGACCAGGCCGCCATCACGGGTGAGGATACTCTCGATCTCGGAGATGCTCAGCCCGGCCGCGTGCAGCAACAGAGGTATGGCCGGGTCGATGTCACCGCAGGTGTGCAGGCCGCTGATCCCCTCGACCGGCGTAAATCCCATTGAACATTCGACCGGCTCCTGGCCTTTGAAGGCGGCCACGCTGGACGTCCGGCCCAGATGTACGCTAAGCCAGCGGGCCGGCAACACCGGCAGTCGTTGCCGGATTCGGCGTGCGCTCCAGGTATGGCAGACGCCGTCCCCGCCGTAACGGCGAAACCCTTCCTGCCACCGTTCGAAAGGCAGCCCGTAGGCCGCAGCCGGCTGGGGAAGGTGGGCAAACATGGCCGTATCACACAGCAGGACGTGTATGGCGTCCGGGCGCGCCTCCAGGCAGATGCCGATCAGCCCCACAATCGGGCCGTTGAAAGACGGCAAAAAATCGGCGCAGGCCTGTAGTTGTTGCAGATCTTGTGGCCCGACGGGGGCGACCGGCTGTAGCCAGAAGGGGCCTCCGCTTGGCAAACGGTAGACTATGGTCGAGACAGTCGCCAGGGCCTGCTCAAAATCCGGGGTTGGATCGCCGGGCAGGCTCAGCCTGCCAACATAGCGCTTTTCGCCGGCTGCGTGACACCAGTCGATGCCGGTAGTGGTGGGACTAAGGAGCAGCATAGCCTGCCCCCTGCCATAAACGCCACCCCTCTTGGGCGATGATGCGCTCTTCGTCGGTCGGTACGGTCAGGCACAGCACGGACGAAGTGGGCGCACTGAAGATGGATATCGATTCATCGGCCACGTGGCGGTTGGCGGACGCGTCCAACTGGATACCGCACCAAGCCATGCGGGCGCAGACCGCCTGGCGCACCTGCCAACTGTGCAGGCCGACGTCATCGGTGAAGATCAGCACGTCCAAACCACCCAGAATGGCGGCATAACTGCCGATGTAACTGCGTAGCCGGTGGGCATAAACGTCGAAGGCCAACCTGGCCCGGTGGTCGTCCGTCTCGTCCATACGTTGGATGATGTCGCGGATGTCGCTCGAAAAACCCGACAGACCCAGCAGCCCGCTCTTTTTGTTCAGCGTTCCGGACAAAGCATGGTGTCCGGCTCCGGTCGCGGCCATCAACCGGGTTGGCAGCAGGGGATCCAGGTCACCGCTGCGGGTGCTCATGACCAGGCCGGGCAACGGTGTGTAGCCCATCGACGTTGCCAGCGAGCGCCCATCCTTGACGGCCGTTACGCTGGAGCCGCCGGTGCCCAGGTGACAGGCGATGATGCGCAGCCCGGCCAGGCCGGTGCCGAGAAAAGCCCCCAATTGTTCGAGTACTGAGCGATAGGACAGCCCGTGGAACCCAAATGTGCGCAGGTGGTATTGCCGGCGGATGCTTTCGGGCAGGGCGTAGGTCTGGGCCCAGGCCGGCAAGGTGGCGTGAAAGGCGGTGTCGAAGCTGACGTATTGAGGGGTATCATCGCCCAACCATTCCCGGCAGGCCTCGATGACGCTCATAGAATTGGGATTGTGAATTGGGGCCAGGGGCAAGCAATCCCGTAATTGCGCCATGGTCCGTTCTGTGATGCGGGTTGCCCGATCAAAATAGGTACCGCCGTGCACGAAACGGTGGCCGACGAGGGGACTGCCCAACCCGCGCCGGCTCAGGCGCTCCAATACCAGCCGAGCGGCCCGGCGGTGATCGGCGATGGGCAGGAATTCTCGATCGACTTCCCCGGCCTGGAAATGTTCGACAAAGGCCGGTTGCGTCCCGACGACGCCGACACGATGGGCTTTTCCGTAAGCTTTGACGAGCAGGTCGTCGTCTTCGTTAACCTCAAACAGCTTGTAGTTGAGCGAAGAGCTGCCGCAATTAAAAACGAGACTGTTCATCGAGGATACCGGCCTACCGGCCTGTTCACGTTATCGACAACAATTGCACCTGTGGCAACAGGCGATCCACGTCTTGCACGTTAATGTCGCACGCGTCCCAGGTGAGTGTGTTGGCGGCGGCGACGGCGGTGGCGTAACGTACGCATTCGGCCGCCGTGAAACCCCGCCGGAACGCAGCCAGCAAGCCGGCGGCCATCGCGTCGCCCGAACCGATCGGGTTGATGGCTTGCAGATCGGGCGGTAGCACGTGCCAAAACTCACCGCTCTCCGGGCTCATCAAAGCACCGTCAGCGCCCATCGTGATAATGGCCCACCGGGTGCCGTGGCTGCGCAGGTGTTGCAGGGCAGCGATCCGGTCACCCATATCGGGTAACTCCCGACCCAAGACCCCCTCGGCCTCCGCCAGGTTCACCTTGACGATGGTCGGACCGGCCTCCAGGCCGCGCGCGAGCCCGCCGCCAGAGCTATCGAGTAGAGTCGGGACGGCGCGACGTTTGGCCTGCTCCAGAATCTGGCGGAAAAGCTCGTCGGCGCGCCTGGCCGGCGAACTGCCGCACACGGCCAGAATCTCGGCCTGAGGCAGCAGCTCTTCGACGGCGGCCAGCACCGAGGCGGCGTCCTCATCCGTGAACGGTCCGTTGGGCGCGAAGAATGCCTGCTGTTGATGGTCGGCATCGACGATGGTGATCATCAGCCGCGTCTCGTCCGAGACCCAGGCGATGGAGCACGGCAGGTCTTCTTCGTCAATCACTCGGGCGGCAAAATGCCCCATCTTGCCACCCAGGCAGAGCAGTGTGTGCCCGTCTTCGTTCAGGCTGCCCAGGGCCCGCACCACGTTGCTGCTCTTGCCGCCCATGAGGTGCGTCACGCGCGAGGCCACCGTGCGGTAGACCGGCCGCACCCGATCGACGAAATAGGTCGTGTCGACGACGGGATTCAGGGTAATGCACAGGATCATAGCTCAACCCCGGTTCTGGGATAGGAACTCGACGACTTCCGCACGCCGAGGGATGCCGGCCCTTCCGCCAGGAAGCCTGGCCTTCAGGGCGGCGGCGGCCGAGGCGAAACGAATGGCGGTCGGGACGTCCTCTCCCATCGCGATACTGGCGGCATAGGCGCCGTGGAACACGTCACCACAGCCGGTCGTATCCACAACTTTGACCTTGAAGGCTGGCTGGTGAAACGTCGGCCCGCCGGCGACGGCGTACCAACTGCCGCGCGCCCCGTCGGTGATGGCCACGCATTGTTGCTGCGCATCCTTCAGCGCCTCGAGGGCCGCCTCGGGCGAGCTTTCGCCGGTCACCTGCTGGGCCAGTTCCAGGCTGACGATCAGGTGATCCACCCCGCGCATCATCGTCCGCACAGCGGGCTCTGCGGCGGTCTCGATGTCGGCGACGACCGGAATATTGAGGCTGTGGGCGATGTCAATCGCTTTGCCGGCCAGGCCGGCCACCAGGTGGTCCATAAAGAGCAGCCGGCATTGGCTTATCAACGCTTCGGTGATGTCATCGGGGGAGGGCAGGACGACGCCCTCGGAAGAGTAGATGATGGTGCGGTGGCCGTTGGTGGCGTCGACGATCACCACCGAGTGGTGGGGGCGCGTGCCGGGGCGGATCAACACCGGTGAACAGTCGACTCCCTCCCGCTCCAATTCATCGATTGAGAATCGGGACAGTTCGTCGTCACCCATCACGTTGCAGAAGGCCGAACGCGCGCCGAGACGGGCGGCGGCCACCATCGCGGTCGCCGTCAGCCCGCCGCCCTGGCGGCGTTCGACCTGGGCCGGCATCTTTGTGTCCGGGGCCGGATAGTGGTCGACGTAGTAGAGGTCGTCCACCGCGACCACGCCGATGCCCAGGATGTCCCACTTGCTTGTATCCATGTAGTGTGTGCCTCTTTCCTGGTCAGCTGGATTGTGAGTCTCTTGCCCGCCGGGCGGCTTCTTGGGTGTCGATGCCGGCCAGCTCGTGACAGGCCTCAATGTAGGCAATCAGGTTCTCCATCGGGACGTCGTCCAACATGGTGTGACAACTCTGCAGGATGTACCCGCCGCCCTGACCCAGCCGGTCGGCTTTTTCGTGAATCTCTTGTTTGACCTCGGCCGGCGTGCCGAAGGTCAGCGTGTGGTCGAGGTCGATGCCGCCGTACAGGGTCAATTTGTCGCCGAATTTGCCCTTGATTTCGTAGACGTCGAGGATAAACGGCTGCAGCGGGTTGAGGATGTCCAGGCCCAATTCGATCAGGTCGGGGATGACTGACACGATGTAACCGTCCGAGTGTTGCCCGACGAGACCGCCGTGATCCCTTACCCGTTGGTAACAAATGTCCAGGCGCGGCTTGATGAAACGGCGCCACATAGCCGGGCTGAAGAGTAATGAATTGCGCGAGCCCCAATCGTCGGCGAAGTAAAAACCGTCGGCCCCCAACTCCATCTGCTGGTCGATGATCGGTAGATTCCATTCGTACAGGATGCGGTCGAGCAACTCTTCCACGAACTCGGGGCGCTCGGCCATATCCATCAAAACCTGCTGCATACCACGGATGGCCCAGGT
>CAZHBM010000119.1:7458-9488 GCA_964529945.1 uncultured Anaerolineales bacterium
TTCAAACAGGGCCATGCCCAGTTTGCCGAAAATGAAACGTTTGCCGCGGTAGCGGTCGGCCATCTTCTTAGCGGCGTCGAAACGGCCGGCGCGGTAGGGGTCCGGCATCTGGTAACCGGACAGCAACGCAGGATCGTCCGCCAGAGGAGATTGGACCGGGTGGGGCATACCGGCACGTCGATCCCAGACGCAACCGAACTCATCGGTGTGCAGGGCGCTTTCTTCGGAATCGAGTGCTGTAAATACCGGTCCGCCGCTGGGCATCAATTCGGCCTGGATATCGGCGGCCCAGGGGTTGACGTTGAAATCACTGCCGATTTTGATGATATGATTGTCGACGAAGGTCACCACGGCGTCATTGTCGGGCAGGTTGTAGTAATCGCGTACCTTGGCATACACCGAACCGGGCGCGTGAAACTGGTAGGGCACGTAGTCGGGTTGTTCATGGCGCACAGCTTTCAAAACACGTTCACGAGGATTCATCCGGCTTCACCTTTCCTGATGGATGTAGAGATAGAATCTGGGGGACGGCAGTCACACCTAAGCGGCTGTCGCGTCCCAGCCACGAGCCGGGCAAAGACGTGGTCAGCCGTAAAACTGTACCTGGCCGCGATCCTTTCCGGGAGCGTTGATAATGATGGATAGTTCGCCGTAATCCAGCCAGACAATCTGGCAAGACAGGCACAGGTCGATCATTACATTGCCGGGGCCGTAGTAAGGATGGCGGTCCATCGGCCGGCCGCAAACAGGGCAGTCTAATTCGCGCTGTCGTTCACCGTCGCTGATGCGATGAGGAGGGCTTTCCGGCCCGCTGCTGGCGGCGCGCAATTGGCGGACAACGTAGGCGAAATCGTTCTGTCCGACCAGGATGCCGCGACAATTGCGGCAATACAGCACCGGGGCCTGGGCGGCAGCAGCCGACACCAGGTCCTTTTTGCAGACCGGACAGTCCACCGGGCTCGATTCGCCCAGCACCCGTACGCCATCGGGTGACGTATCCGGGAAATAAAATGCTCCACAGTAAGGACAGAAAAAGTAGTCTTCATCACCCATGACTGACATGGGTGCCCCACAGTTGTGGCAGTTCACGGCACGCTCCAAATCGTTTCGTCTGTTTGATGGGGAAACGGCAAACACTGCGTTGTAAAGCGCCATCGTGTGGATGGGGAACAGCCTTTGCTCGCGCAAAAATAAGTCCCTTGCCTGGCGGAAGGGTTGCGGGCATCGGCCGCAGGCTGCCGCTCACTCAGCGCCTATTATACCACATGGCCTCTCCAATCACGAAAACGTCTCCAATGTTAATTTATTTGACATAAATAAAGTGCCATGGCTCTGATCGGGGAAAGGGGAAGATCAGAAACGCCCTTGGTCTGACCGTGTTGGCGTGTTATACTGGTTGGCACAGACGGGAGGTGAGTATGGATTGCGTAAAGGCCCCGTGCGAGCACGGCGAGTTCTTTGAGCCCGGCCGGCAAGCGGAAGTGTCGGTAGAGGAAAGCCTTAAGAAGTGGGTGCTGATCGCCACGATTTTGGGTTCCAGCCTGGCGTTTATCAACGGGACTTCGGTGAATGTGGCGCTGCCGGCCATCCAGTCCGACCTGGGGGCAACGGTGGCCGGCATGCAGTGGGTCGTCAACGGCTACACACTTTTTCTGGCGGCGCTGATGTTAGTTGGCGGGGCGGTAGGAGACCGCATCGGGCGACGGAAGGTCTTTGTGGCCGGGGCATCATTGTTTTCCCTGGCCTCGGTGGGGTGTGGCCTGGCCCCCTCCACGGGACTGTTGATCGCTGCCCGGGTGCTGCAGGGCATCGGCGGAGCGATGTTGGTGCCCACCAGCCTGGCGATCATCACCGGCGCGTTTGAGGGGCGCGGCCGGGGAACAGCCATCGGCACGTGGGCGGCTTTTACCTCGATTACAACGGTCGTTGGTCCCGTTTTGGGCGGCTGGTTGGTGGATGCCGTGTCCTGGCGGCTGGTATTCCTGGTTCCGATTCCGTTGGCGGTGGCTGCGATCGTCATCGCCTGGTGG